>CACXDP010000178.1 GCA_902766445.1 uncultured Coriobacteriaceae bacterium | reverse complement strand
TCGCCCCATGCCCCTGATTTGTGATTCTGCGGCAACTAAACTTCGGTATGTGGTGAAGATGGCGTATCTCTCCTGCGTGGATCAGTATGCCAAGATTGAGGAGCTTCCCTCGGGTCACGGCTTGTCGATGCGCTAAAGCTCGATTGCCCAAGTAGTTATCAACCCGCACGCATGAGTCAACGAGAATACGCACGGACTCATTCACAACCGAGGCCTCTTTCCACCCAGCGCTCCATAAGCGAGTTCGCTACCATCTCCTCAAAGGGTCGCTCTTCGATTGCTGCGCCAAGCGCATGGCCTTCTAGGCCGACATCGTGCACAAAGGTCGCATATAACGTTTGTCCGCATACAACGGGACTCACGCTACTCCGCTGCTCGGCTTTATCGAAGACCACATCTAACAGCGCTTCGAGTTGTTCACCCCTCTGCGCTATCCGCTGCGTTTGTCCCTTGGCGGGCCCTCGCGACATACGTTCGCGGCATATTTTCTAGCGCTCACGGATTTGCAAAACAAAAGCTTGTAATTGGTGAAACAACAGTATAGATTGGTATTAAGGTGTTGTTTCGACAAATTGTTTAATGATGCGAGCGTGACGAACTCGTATCGCCTACCGAAGGAGGGTGCGCCTGCATCCATAGCAGCCAGAGAGTACGTATTGATCACTGACCGACCAACAGAACTATCCGACCAAAGGAGGATTATCGATGTCCGAAGAGACCAAGACAGTCTTTGACGATGGCCCAGCCCTCGTCGTGCGCAGCGACGAAGAGCTCACGGAGAAGCTCGCACTCATGCGTGAGGCCCAGGCCAAGTTTGCAACGTATACTCAGGAGCAGGTTGACAAGATTTTCTACGAGGCGGCCATGGCTGCCAACAAGGCGCGTATCCCTCTGGCCGAGATGGCCGTAGAGGAGACCGGCATGGGCCTCGTGGAGGACAAGATCATCAAGAATCACTACGCCTCTGAGTACATCTACAACGCCTACAAGCACACCAAGACCTGTGGTGTCATCGAGGAGGACAAGGAGGGCGGCATCAAGCGAGTCGCCGAGCCCATCGGTGTCATCGGCGCCGTGATTCCCACGACTAACCCCACCTCGACGGCTATCTTCAAGTGCCTCATCGCGCTCAAGACCCGCAACGCCATCATGATCAGCCCGCATCCGCGTGCAAAGAAGTGCACTGCCGAGGCAGCGCGCGTGGTTCTCGAGGCCGCCGTGGCTGCTGGCGCGCCTGAGCACATCATCGGCTGGATCGAGGCGCTCTCGCTCGAAAACACGAACACCCTCATGGCTGAGTCCGACATCATCCTCGCCACCGGTGGTCCCGGCATGGTCAAGGCCGCCTACAGCTCCGGCACGCCGGCCCTCGGCGTCGGTGCGGGCAACACGCCCGTCATCATCGACGACACGGCCGACGTCGTGAACGCCGTCAACTCCATCATCCACTCCAAGACCTTCGACAACGGCATGATCTGCGCTTCCGAGCAGTCCGTCACCGTAGTGGGCGACGAGGCCTACGCACAGGCCAAGGCTGAGTTTGAGCGTCGCGGCTGCTATTTCCTCAATCCCGAGGAGCTCGACAAGGTCCGCAAGACCATCATCATCAACGGCCGTCTCAACGCAAAGATCGTCGGTCAGAAGGCCGCGACCATCGCGGGTCTTGCCGGTGTCGAGGTGCCTGCGTCCACCAAGATCCTCATCGGCGAGGTCGAGTCGGTTGACATCAGCGAAGAGTTCGCGCACGAGAAGCTGAGCCCCGTGCTCGCCCTGTATCATGCGGTTGACTTCGAGGAGGCAATCGCCAAGGCTGAGCGCCTGGTTGCCGACGGCGGTTACGGTCATACGAGCTCGCTTTACATCAATGTGAACGAGACCGAAAAGATCCAGCGCCACTACGAGGCCATGAAGACCTGCCGTATCCTCATCAACACCCCGTCGAGCCACGGCGGCATCGGCGACCTGTACAACTTCCAGCTCGCGCCGTCCCTCACGCTCGGCTGCGGCTCTTGGGGCGGCAACTCCGTCTCCGAGAACGTGGGCGTCAAGCACCTTATCAACATCAAGACGGT
>CACXDP010000177.1 GCA_902766445.1 uncultured Coriobacteriaceae bacterium | reverse complement strand
CGCGCCCGTCGAGGACCAGGCCATTCAGGGCGTCAAGGTCGGCATGATGGGCCCGCTCGCCGGCGTCGGCGACCCCGTCTTCTGGTTTACGGTACGCCCGATTCTCGGTGCGCTGGGTGCTTCCATGGCTATGGGTGGATCCATCGTTGGTCCCTTCCTCTTCTTCATTCTCTGGAATGCCATCCGTATGGCCTTCCTGTGGTACACGCAGGAGTTTGGCTACAACGTAGGTGCTTCCATCGCCAAGGACCTCTCGGGCGGCTTGCTCGGCAAGATCACCGAGATTGCATCCATCCTCGGTATGTTCATCATCGGCGCACTTGTTCAGCGCTGGGTTTCCATCAGCTTCACCCCGGTCGTCTCGACCGTTACGCAGGCTGAGGGCGCCTACATCGACTGGGCTAGCCTCCCCGCTGGTTCTGAGGGCATTAAGGCCGCACTCGAGCAGTATTCCTCGCTTGGACCTGCAGGCCTCAACGTCGAGAAGGTCACCACGCTCCAAGGCAACCTCGATCAGCTCATCCCGGGCCTTGCAGCAGTTGCGCTTACGCTTCTGTGCTGCAAGCTCCTGAAGAAGGGCATTTCCCCGATCGCTATCATCCTTGCGCTCTTTGCTGTGGGTATCGCCGGTCGCCTACTGGGCTTTATGTAGGATTTGCAAGTCTTGGGATACGCAGCATCCGCTGCGTGGTCTCAGGAACGTGGCCGCACCAACATCCTGTAGGATGGGGTGCGGCCTTTCTGTTTGACGTTATCAGGAGGATTAAGCATGGCGCTGTCATTAAACAGCTCGGTGGACCTCACTATCAAAGCGACCTCGTATGCGGGGTTGGGAACCTATGGCGACATGATGGTGGGAAACAAAGCGCTAGAGTTCTACAACGAGCGCAACGTCGAAGACTACATACAGATTCCGTGGACCGAGATCGACTACATCAGCGCCGAGGTCATTGGCAAAAAGATCACGCGCTTCGCCGTCTTTATCAAGCAAGAAGGCGTGCACTTCTCCTTCTCCACGAGGGACAACAAAAAGACATTGCGTGCGATTAGAGAATATGTGCCTGAAGACCGCCTCTTGCGCTCGAAGTCCTTCTTTGACGTACTCAAGCTGGGTACGGTAGCGCTTGGAAAGAAGGCCGTCGGTCTCGTAAAGAAACCCAAGGATGCGGAGTAAGATTCGCGCAGCGCAAGGATTTGTCCTATAATGCCGTATCGTACGTGTAACGGTCGTATTGCGACCATGGAGAAAGAGAGCACACATGGCCTCACTGGGTATCACAGACCTGCGCGCCGGCCTCGGCGTCAACATCAAGGGCAACGACTGCGTCATCCTCGAGGCACAGCACGTCAAGCCCGGCAAGGGCAACACCTACGTGCGTACGAAGTATCGCAACATTCGTACGGGACGCGTTAACGAGGAGAACTTTCAACAGTCCGCGAAATTCGAGAGCGTCAACATGAGGACGCGTGAGATGCAGTACCTCTATAACGATGGTAGCATATATTATTTCATGGACATGGAGACCTATGAGCAGATCGAGGTTGGCACAGAGCTGATTGGCGACAACGCGAAGTGGTTCAAGGAGAACGACATTTGCCTGCTCAACTACGCTAACGACGTGCTCTATGCCGTGCAGCCGCCGATGTTCATCGAGGTCGAGATTACAGAGACCGATCCAGGGTTCAAGGGCGACACGGTGCAGGGCGGCACCAAGCCGGCGGTCGTAGAGACAGGTGCAAGCATTCAAGTCCCCATGTATCTCAATGTGGGTGAGCGAGTGAAGGTCGATACGCGTACGGGCAAGTTCGTATCGCGTGTCTAGCGCGTACGAAAGGTTTTGCACATGAGTAATGAGCTCGTTATTTCTGGCATCTGCGTAGCGCCGTCAGTAGTGGCGATGATTGTGACGCAGGCAGCCGAGAGGGTGGAAGGCGTCGCATCTGTTGGCGAGAATGCCATCGCGTCGAGCCTCATCTCGGTGTTTACGTCACGTCCCGTCAACGACGAGCCGGCAGTGGAGTCAGAGGTCGTTGACGGAAAGCTTCATGTGGTAGTGCGGCTCTCGGTATTTTATGGCTATCCTTTCACAAAGCTTGCCGAGGACGTTCGCATGGCAATTGCTAACGCTGTGAGTGGGCAAATGGGCGTTGAGGTCGGTGCTGTCAATGTTTGCATCGACAACCTTGTGTTTCCGAAGGAGTAGCGACTGGTGGCACGACGTAGATTCGGCGGGCGTACGCTCGCTCGTAGCCAAGCCCTGCAATTGCTTTTTCAGGCAGAGGCTACCGACCGTAGTGTTGAGGAAGTCCTTGCGGGCGAGTATGCGTTGAGCGACGAGGAGCCGCTTGATGAGTTTGCGCGTCAGCTTGCAGTTGGTACGGATGAGAAGCGCGACGAGATCGATGGCATAATCTCGCGCGCTTCCACAAACTGGTCGGTCGATCGAATGCCCTCGGTCGATCGCAACCTTCTGCGAATGGCTCTGTATGAGATGCTCTTCGTGGACGAAGTGGCGGTTGCCGTTGCCATTGATGAGTCCGTTGAGCTCGCAAAGGCATACGGGACTGACGAGTCTTCGCGCTTCATCAATGGCCTTCTGGGCAGCATAGCGCATGAGCTAGATGAGGCGTAACGCATGGCCCGGAGAAACAAGATCGATACGTCATCGTATCAGACGTTTGCTGACGTATCGAGCCGCCTCGACGAGATAGTCAAGGAGGTTCGGCGCAAGGACATTCCGTTAGAGAGCTCTCTCGACCTCTTTGATGAGGCCATTGCGCTTGGGCAGAAGGCGGTGGATTTTGTTGACACCGATGCTGCCACAAGCGAGGAGCTGGCGCGTGCCGAACGAGATGGTCAGCAAGAAGAGCATGATAAAGACGGGAGCGCATCGTAGGTGCCGAGACTCAGGCTTGACCAAGAACTTGTGCGTCAGGGATTCTTTGCCTCGACAGACGATGCGATGCGCTCTGTGATGGCTGGCGAGGTTTCGACGAGCGACCGTCGATTTGACCGTCCAGGCGAGCAAGTGAAGCCAGGTATCGAGTTGCATGTACGTGGGCGTGCCCCATTTGTGAGCAGAGGAGGCATTAAGCTCGCGGCGGGTCTAACTGCATTTGACGTGAACCCGGCTGGATGTCGTTGCCTTGACGTGGGTTGTTCGACGGGTGGGTTTACTGATTGCCTGCTGCGTCACGGTGCCGCTACGGTTGTTTCCGTTGACGTGGGATACGCACAGTTCGATTGGTCGCTGCGACAAGACCCCCGAGTCACGCTCTATGAGCGTACTAACGTGATCGAGCTTGCAGAAAGGTTCGTTGCCGGAACCTTCGATTTGGCAGTGTGCGACGTGTCATTCACCTCGGTACTGACCATTGCTCCCGCCGTGCGTGCGATGCTCGAGTCGGACGGGCGGTTCCTTACGCTGGTAAAGCCTCAGTTCGAGGTAGAGCGTGGTGAGGTGGGAAAAGGCGGAATCGTGCGCGATGAGGGGGCACGGCGACGAGCCTTGCAGCGCGTGTCATCTGGCCTAGAGGAAATGGGGTTCTCCGTGCAGGGCACCTGCGACTCTCCCATCCGTGGTCACAAGGGCAACAAAGAATACCTCCTTCTAGCGCATGCCAAAGCGATGTGATTTGAGCACGCGATAGAGTCAGGCTTTAGTGAGTGTATTGCGGCTCACGTATCGCTTTTGCTTTTGCTACACTGAGACCCGTTTCGGGCGCCCGTATGAGGAGGTGTGGCGTGACGAAGGTTCTGATTGTTCCCAATCATTCGAGGGCGGATGCTGTCACTGATGCCCAGAAGCTCAATGGCTATCTCTGTGAGCGGGGCATTGAGGTGTCTGTGGCCGCTGACCGCGCTGCTCATGTGGAAGGTATCTCTACCTTTGATCTGGTTG
>CACXDP010000176.1 GCA_902766445.1 uncultured Coriobacteriaceae bacterium | reverse complement strand
GCGAGCCGCATCGGCGTCAAGAACCTGCAGAAGAGGCACACGGTCTCCTTCGGCGGCGGCGCGTACACCGTGGAGCTCGACGCGCTGACCTACGTGCGCAGCGCGCTGAGGAGCGCGGGCTCCTCGCAGGAGCTCAAGGACGTCTGCGTGGCCCTCTTCGACTACGGCAGGGCGTTCTCGGTATCGTAGGCAACCAACGGAAAACGGAGGACATGACATGGAGAAGACGCAGTACGAGGCCCTCGAGGTCGAGACCGTCGCGTTCGAGGCGGAGGACGTGATCGCGACGAGCTGCGGTGCGTACGAGAAGCCCGACGAGGAGACCCCGGAGGTCGACCCCTTCGGCTAGCCCCGACAGGCGCCCCTCTTGCGAGATCTGGCTGGGAGGCCCCCGCGCCACCGAGGCGCGGGGGCCTCCCCGGTGCCGAGTGCGTGATTGCGAATCGAGTGCGTGGTTCTTGTCATCGAAAGGGCCCCGAGTGCGTGGTTCGACGCCCAAATCACGCACTCGGGGTATTTAGGATGACGCAGACCACGCACTCGATTGGCGACCGTTTCGGACGAGCGGGGTTCGGAGCGGGAAATCTCCCACGACACCGCAAAGGTGAAGGAAGAGGGTCGCTCTTTGGGCGTGCGTCAGTTTGGTTGGTATCAAGTGATGGCTCTGCCCAGTGGTTTTCCGCGTGGCTTTGTGCATGCAGCTGTGTCATAATGGGAAGCCAAGGTGCGTGGGCACCCGACTGCGCGCCACAAGCTTCGGTTGGAGGCAAGTTGGGAGTGGGGACTCCCGGAAAAGGAGAGCGTCATGAAGTTCGTTTGCCCCGTGTGCGGCTACGTTGAGGAGATCGACGGCGACGAGCTGCCCGCCGACTACAAGTGCCCCGTGTGCAAGTGCCCCGGCGAGAAGTTCAACAAGATGGAAGGCGAGATGACGTGGGCTGCCGAGCATGTCGTCGGCATCGGCAAGGCCGAGGGTGTGCCGCAGGACATCATCGACGACCTGCGCGCCAACTTCGAGGGCGAGTGCTCTGAGGTCGGCATGTACTTGGCGATGTCGCGCGTTGCGTATCGTGAGGGCTATCCCGAGATCGGCGAGTATTGGAAGACCGCTGCCTTTGAGGAGGCCGAGCACGCGGCCAAGTTTGCCGAGCTGCTGGGCGAGGTCATCACCGACTCGACAAAGAAGAATCTCGAGATGCGCGTTGAGGCTGAGAACGGCGCGACCGCCGGCAAGACCGACCTTGCCAAGCGTGCCAAGGCACTGAATCTCGACGCCATCCACGACACCGTTCACGAGATGGCTCGCGACGAGGCCCGTCACGGCAAGGCCTTCGCCGGCCTGCTCAAGCGCTACTTTGGCTAAGGGCATATCTTTTCGCTAAAGCCACATTTGCCAGCCGACGCACGTGGCACAGCTCCACGTGCGTCGGTTTTTTTTGGCGAGATGTGCTGCTCGGGGAGCATCCCCGGGAGACGTACCCGACGCGGAATGGTTGTGATTATTCCCTGCATTTGTTAAACTCATTTCGTTGGAAATGTATGGCATCTGGCAGTGAGGAGACCGCTTTGCCGAGGCCTATTCACACTGCAGACAATCAGATACCAGAAATTGGCTCGCGAGAAGCCTTCTTTGATTACGCGGACTCGATTCTCAAAGGCATTGCGCACGAGGACATGGGAATCGCATATCTGCGGCTGCTCAACGTGGGTAACTACAGCCTGCGCGAGGGAATAGGAGCGGGCGACGAGCTCATCGAGGTCTTTACCCAAACGGTCATCCAACATGCGGAGGGTGACGTCATTGCGCGGGGCGGTGGCGCGTCCTTTATGGTAATCGTGGACAATGGACTGCTCGTGCAGCTGTTGGGTGACATCGCAGAAGCGTTACGCGGATTTGATCCGGAATCTGGCGTGCAGCTCAAATGTGGGTACTGCCCGATGTACGTACGATATAACGCGCGCGAGATTGCTGAGCGTGCGCACTTTGCCTTCGACGACATCAGGTATACGGATGACAAGGACTTGCGAGTCTTTGACGAGGCCATGAGCTTCGAGTACGACCGACGTCGCTACATTATCGACTGTTTGGACGAAGCCATCGAACGAGGCGAGATACACGCCTTCGTGCAACCAATCGTTCGTATCGTCACGGGTCGCGTATGCGAGGTCGAGATTCTCTCTCGCTGGCAGAGTGAGTCCTTTGGGTTAATCTCGCCCATGGATTTCGTGCCGTTGCTCGAACAGTTCAGGCAGGTTCACAAGCTCGACGCGACGGTGATTCGTCTTGCGTGCAAGCAATGGCGCGAGGCCAGTAGCCTTGGTATTGCGGTGCCGTTTGGTATCAACCTTTCGCGCCTGGACTTCGAGCTTTGTGACATCTACCGGGTAGTACGTGACTGCATGCGCGAGTACGGCGTTCCAGTGGACATGCTGCACATCGAAGTCACCGAAAGCGCCCAGACGGGTCGCGAAGACCTGCTACATGCGGGGATTAAGCAGTTCCGCGATGCGGGCTTCAAGGTGTACATGGATGACTATGGCACGGGCTATTCATCCTTGGCCGGCATGCTTTCGCGAAACTACGACGTCGTGAAGCTTGACAAGAGCCTCATTGACAACGTCGCGATTGACGAGCGCTCGCGCGTCATCGTGGCGGATGCCGTGAGCATGTCGAAGCGTTTGGGCATGCAGACGCTGTGCGAAGGCGTGGAGACGCTTGAGCAGCTCCTCTTTTTGAGGGCGGTAGGCTGCGAGAAGGGGCAGGGGTACTTCTTTGGGAGGCCTGCGGACCACACCGAGACCATGGCGTTGCTTGTGCAGGAGGCAGAGCGCCATGACGAGGGGGGATACGACACCTACCTCGACAAGGTTGGCCGCGTCAACCTCATCGATGGCACGCGGGTAGACTTGCAGGGCGTCGAGGCGGCAGCCTTCGTAGGCGTCATGCCTGTGGCGACCATCGAGGCATGTAGAGGTCATCTCTATTGCCTTGCGAGCAACACAGCGTTCACCGACTTTCTGCGTAAGGCGGGTGCTGGCTCGTTCGAAGAGGCGGTGAGTCGCATCAGCGGGGGCGATGCCAGCATGCGCCGTCGTTTTGAGGCTGCTGCGATGCGTGCGAGGGACAGGGGCAAACGACAGTATGTCGACTTCGTCGCTGGCGGTTTGTTTAGCACCATAAGCATCGAACATATCGCAGGCACTAGTAGGCGGAACGCCTATCTCGTCAAGGCGTCAAGCGTTGGTTCGAGCAAGGACGTAGACCGCGAACGTTCCCTTGAGGCTGCTCTGCCTTTCCTTCTCACCATCTACAAACGCATTGACCTCTTTGACCTCGAGTCGGGGACGAGTAAGAATCTCTATCTGAGCGCACCGCTTCTGCGGAGCTATCGCAGGGCGGGGGTTATCATCGACGAGATTCGTGAGTTCTGCGACCGTAACGTTCACCCTGCCGATCGACAGCGCTTCATGAATTTCTATGACCTCTCGAGCCTCAATGAGCGAGTTCAGAGCCGCGGTGGACATCGTGATGCTATCTCCATCCGTACGCGCACGGGCATAGATTCGTATGCCGAGCATGTGTACACCCTCATCCCCATGGCGGTGAACGGCAAACGGCAGGTGCTCTCGACGCTGCGGGAGGTGGATGTCGGCTCGCTCAATAGTTTTCAGTCATCCGGAGACGTGCGCATTTCCGATGCCGTGCTTCTCGATGCTGTGATGGAGGGCATCGACCGCTACGTATTCTGGAAGGATACCCATCGTCGCTTTCTCGGGGCGAATCAGGCGTTTCTGGAGTACTATGGTCTATCGAGCCTCAGCGAGATCCTCGGCAAGACTGACGAGGAGATTGGGTGGCACGACGTTAACCAGCCGTTCCGTGACGACGAGCTGCGTGTGCTTCAGGGTGAAATGGTGAAGCGAGTGCGCGGAACCTGCTACAGTCGAAACGAGCTGCGCATAATCGAGACGAACAAGCGACCCATTATCGTCGGTGGCGAGGTTGTAGGGCTTCTGGGCTACTTCCGCGATTTGGGGCCCGCCGAAGAGGAGTTTCGCCCATAGTAGCCTCTCGCAAGCTCATCGAAACTGCGTATGCGGAAGGGGTGCGAATTATGACCCCTCGCCGATGCGTTGAGCTGCCCGAACCCGAGTAATGCCATATTTATAAATTACTGCGAATATGACTGGGATTGGAGCGCGCGGGGAGAGGCAATGAGGAAGACGGCATTTCTCTCGTTTGATTGGGACTACGAAATCACGTCCTTGTTCTACAAGGGCATGGAGGAGTACCTAAGCACGCAAAGAGACGTGCAGCTGGTCATTTTCAATGCCTTTGCTGCATATGATAGCTATGAGCCTGAGCAGGGCTCGTTCGAGGTCTTTTCCCTCTGCGACATCGACCAATATGACGGTTTCATCATTCAGGGCAATCGCTTGTGGCCTCCTGATATGCGGCAAGCATTCGCTGACGCCATTCGCGCCGAGGATAAGCCAATCGTCTCGATAAGCTACGAGTTGGACGGCACCTGCTACGTAGGGACGGACAACTACGTGGCTATGCGTGGTCTCGTGGAGCGCGTTCTGACCGACCACCACTGCACGAAAGCCGCATACGTGAATGGTCTCGCCACGTCCTTGGAGGCCCAGGACCGAGCGAGGGGATTCAAGGACGCCTGCGCCGCCCTTGGTGTCACCGACGCACGCTTCTACCAGGCGAGCTGGCAGATGGAAGAAGGTATTAAGGCAGCCCACGAGATGCTCGAGCGCCCTGACGATCTGCCTGAGGTCGTCTTTTGCTGCAACGACCTGCTTGCCGTCGGTATACAGCGGACGATGGCAGAGTATGGCGTGCGCGTGCCAGATGATGTCATGGTTACTGGATTTGACAATCGCGAGATTGTGGGCACCGTCACGCCGCGTGTGGCAAGCGTGGACCGCGACTATGCCACTACCGGACGCACTGCCATGCAGACGCTCATAAGGCTGATGGACGGAGAGCAGCTGACGCATGTCGCCAGCCCGGTGCGTTACGTCCTTACGAGGTCATGCGGTTATTTGGATGCTCCGGAAGAGTCCGAGGCCGTGAGCATGGCGCACATGCAGACGACCTATCAGGCGCTCACACACTTCTTCCGCCTGTTCAGGCGCTTTCAGCCCGCGGTGCTCGAAGCTTCGTCGCTCGAACAGATTCTCAGCGAGGGGGAGCACTTCCTGCGCGATATCGGTTGCTCCCACGTGTACGTCTCGATCAACGATGACTATCTCAAGTACGATGCGACGCGCACGGCTGCGACATATGGCACGACGAGCACACTGAGGGTTCGCTGCGATACTGAGGTCAAGATTTCGTCGGAAGAAGAGCAGGACTACAAGCGATTTGTCACGAAGGGTCTCCTGCCTGCGGATGAGCCCATGGACGCGCAGGTTTACATGGTCTTTCCCCTGCGCTACGACATGAACTGCATCGGCACGCTCGTCACGGAGGGCGTCTCTCCCATCCTGCAGTATGGGTTCATCACCATCATCCTCAAGCTCTTGTCCAGCGCCATAGAGAACATGCGTAAAAAGGAGGTTCTGCGCAACCTCAACCTCCGTCTCGACAACCTCTATGTGCACGACCAGCTTACCGGGCTCTTCAATCGCTTCGGGCTGCAGCGCTTCGGCGGACTTGCCTACGACCATCTGCTGCGGGACTTCGCGCTTGCGGTGTTCATCTTTGTGGACATCGACAGCATGAAGCAGATCAATGACGTCTATGGACACGAGATAGGCGACTTGGCGATAAGGGACACCGCCGATATCATACAGCGCTCGATGAGGAACGAGAACGCCTTTGCCATGCGCTATGGCGGCGACGAGTTCCTGCTCATCTGCAGGTACAACATCATCCCAAAGATTGAGGGCGAGCTTGAGCACCACAAGCGGACGAACTCCCGTCCCTATGACCTGGGTCTGAGCATGGGTGCCTACGAGGTACGCGCCTCAGACCATCGCTCCATGGAAGAAGCCATCGAGCTTGCGGACGAGCGGATGTATCAGGTCAAGAGGAAGCGCAAGGGGCTCAAGTAGGCTCTCGAGCTCCTGCGCAGCGAACGGCTTTGCTACCAGATGAAGTTCGACTTGAGCATCTCACCGTTGTCGATGAGGATGTCCTCGCCCGTGATGGAGCGGTTGCGCACGGTGAGGAAGTAGGCTAGCTCCGCGATTTCCTCTGCCTCGGCCCATTTGCCAAGGAGCGTCTCGGCCAGAACTGCCTTCCAGAGACGCTCGTCATCAAGGATATGGTCGTTGGCTGGCGTGATGACGCCGCCGGGCGAGATGCTGTTGCAGGTGATGCCGCGCTTGGCCACCTCGAGTGCGAGGTTCTTCATGTAGCCCACGATGCCTGCTTTGCTCGCTACGTAGAACGGGAACTCGGCGCCATTGCGGGCGGAAGCGGAGGCGATGAAGAGGATCGAGCGCAGCGAAGGCGCGTCCACAAAGTGCCGCACGAAGCCGATGGTGCCGGTGAGGTTGACGTCGATGGCCTCGCTCTCCTCAAGCGTGCCGGCCGAGCAGATGATGATGTGCGGCTCGAGCGTCGGCGGGGTTGCGGGCAGCTTCGGGTCACGAATGTCGTGGATGACGTGGTGATAGCGCGGATGGACGATTGTCGGCCCGCTAAGGTCGAAGCCGTAAACCGTGTGGTCCTTTGCGAGGAAGAGCAGCGCGCATGCCTTGCCGATGCCGCTGCTCGTTCCGCTGATTACGACGTTCATACGGCGTATGCCTCAGTCTCTGCCAGCTGCTCCCCGCGCAGGCGCTTGGCGATGCGATAGCCCAGTGGCGAGAAGAAAACCTCAAAGAGCAGCTCCATGACGGCTCCCGTGAGTGCGCAGGTGAAACACTGCACAAGCGTCCAGCCAAAAAAGGTGCGGCTCACGAGCAAGGCAAAGACGATGTTGTCGCAGAACTGCCCGATGAAGGTGGAGACGTAACTGCGCAGGGCAAAGGTGGAGAAGCCACGATCGTGTCCGAGAGCCCGGCCGATGCCGTAGTTCATGAAGTTGTTGAGCGTGGCCGAGGCGGCGAAGGCAATCGAGCTGCCCAAGATGACGAACCAGGTACCGCCGAAGGTGTTGTCGAGGGCTGCGTTGATGAGCTGTCCGCCCTCATCCACGAAGCTCTCGCCCCAAACGCCTGGTATACGGCTCGCCACAAAGAAGAATCCTGCCATCATGAGGTTGAGTGCGAGCGCTACGAGCGAGACAGCCGTGGCGGCGCGTGGGCCGTAGCAGTGCGTCAGGACGTCCATGCAGAGGAATGTGAGCCAGGAAAAGATGATGCCGCAATCGAGCGCAAGCCAGTCGACACCCGTGTTGATGCTTTTGTTTGCGAGGAGGTTCATGCCCACGATGGAGAGGACGAGCAGTGTGAGGATGATAGGGGGAGCGGTGCTGACGAGTCGCGAGATTTCGGCGAGCAACTTCTTCATGATTTGTCTCCTTGTTTTTTTGAGGTGGTTAGCAAGTAACACCTGTGTTGCAAGCCCGTACTATATCACATGAGATAGGCTTATACGCTTGATTAAGGCTCCACAAAAGCGCTACAATGCTTTTCCCATATGCAGCCAAATCGAGACAGGGGATGAATCGGCATGAAAAAGCGTGTTCTCATTATCGTGGGTATTGTACTTGCCTTGGTGGCCGTCATCGTGGCAGCGCTCTTTGCGATGCGCGTGGTCACGCCGTTCAAACATGGTATCGTGGTCACGCAATCAAAGGAGATCAGCCTTGCGCTTGACCCGGATGAGCTCGGAAAGCTCGATGAGCTTCCTGCATTGGAGCGAGTCAACGTGAAGGGCAGCGGCGACTTCGAGCAGATAAGTGCATGGGCCGCAGCGCATCCCAACGTGGCAGTGACCTATGAGGTACAGCTTCCCGCCGGCGTCCCCTTCGACTCTGCCACTCAGGTAGCAGACCTCACATCGATGGATCAAGAGAGCGCGGTCAACCTCGCGCGCAACTCTTTGCATTATGCGTCAAACATCAAAGGCGTAAAGATTGATGCGCCGACGTGGACGGCTGAGTCCCTGGCGGCGTTTCGCGAGGCGGCACCGCAGATAGCGTTCGTGGGAAGCTATAAGGTCGGTGCGCTCGACGTTGCGCTTGATGCCAGCACGCTTGACCTCTCGACGGTCATGGCTGCCGACCTCGAGGCATTCGCTCCGCTCGTGGGCGGCATGACCAACCTCACTTCCATCAATCTCGGTGAGGAGCTGGATGGCCATACGAAGCTTCATGCCGCGTCCGTGATGAAGCAGTCCAACCCAAATGCAGATGTTCTCTATGCGTTTAACGCGTTTGGCAAGCGCATTGACATCCACGACACCACGCTCGACTTCCGTCGCTGCCCGATGGTAGACGGAGGGGTAGAGGTGCGCGAGATCCTCGGCAACATGCCGTGGGTGACCTACCTTGACCTCGACACCTGTGGGCTTGACGATGAGACCTGCGCTTCCATCCGTGATGACTTCCCCAACACGCAAGTCGTCTGGCGCATCTGGTTCGGTGGTGGCATCTACACCGTGCGCACTGACGTTGAGAGGATCTTTGCAAGCAACGAGGGGCTTGGCTCGCTCTCGCCCGAGAATGACCAGGGCCTGAAGTACTGCACCAAGGTCAAGTATCTCGACCTCGGCCACAACGCCGACCTGCAGGACATCTGGTTCGTGAGCTATATGCCCGACCTCGAGGTGTTCATCTGCATCCTGGGCAATATCACCGACATCTCGCCGCTCGCGAACTGCCCACACCTTGAGTTCCTAGAGATCTTCTCCAACTATGTCGATGACATCTCGGCCCTTGCCAACTGCCATGAGCTCAAGCATCTCAACGCGTCGAACAACCCCGGCCTCTCCGATATCACCTGTCTCTATGACATCGATCTGGAGCGCTTCTGGTGCGGCTATCCCAACTCAGTGCCCGAGGAGCAGTTCGCGCGCTATCAGGAGCTGCATCCCAACTGCGTCGTGCGCACGAACCTCTCGAATCCGCACGAGGACTATCGCTGGGGCAACCCGCGCTACGAACTGCTGCGCAAGCAAATTGGCTACGACAACCTCGACTTCTCGACGCCTGAGCACGACCCGCTGTGGGAGGGTCCGATTGAGCTGCCGGCGCAGACGACAACTACCGGAACCGGCGGTGCGACCACGACGAATGGCACCACGGCGAACACTACGGCGACAGAGAACGATAATGCAGTCGCTTACGAGGACTACGGTGCGGGCACTGACGAGTACGCGGAAGACTACGGTTACGAGGAAATCTAAATCCAATCGTTAGTTCGTGCGAGGTCAAGTACCTCGTCAAGGGGAAGCGGTCGCGAGTACAGGAAACCCTGGAGGCGACCGCTTCCCATCTCGCGCAGCAGTTCGGCTTGGATTTCCTCTTCGACACCCTCCGCGAGGGTGTCCATCCCCAGCTCTCGGCACATATTGATGATCGAAGAGACTATCACGGCGTTGCGCCCGTTGCTGACGAAGTTGCGCATGAAGCGCATGTCGAGCTTCACGAGGTCGAAATGAAGGTCTTCGAGCAGATTCAGCGTGGAATACTCGCTGCCAAAGTCATCCATCCACACGGCGAAACCGAGTTCGTTCAGCTGGTTCACCTCGGAGCGCAGCTGCTCCTCGCTCTCTGCGAAGGCGCTCTCGGTTATTTCGATATTAAGCACGTTTGGTTGCAGACCTGACGTCGACACGAGCGAGTTAATCTCGTTGGGCATGTTGCAAGCGCTGAAGTCCGTGCGCGAGAGGTTGACTGATACGGAAATCTCTGGCAGGCCCATCTGATGCATGCGCTTGATGTCAGCGAGGACCTGGCGGATGACGTGGAGGCTGAGTTTGTAGACGAGGTGTTCTCTTTCGAGCACGCTGATGAAGCGTCCGGGCGGCAGCATGCCATAGGTCGGGTCAATCCAGCGAGAAAGAGCCTCAAGGTTGCAGAGGCGCCCATCCGAGCTGCGTATGATTGGCTGGTAGTATACCTGCAGCCAGCCTTCTGCTATGGCCTGGTCGAGGTGATTCACGAGGTACTTGTCAAGGCGGAGCTGTTCGTCGAGCTGGCGGTCATAGATTCGATATGCTGCGCCGTTCTGCCCTTTTATGTGCTGCCGAGCAACGCGCGCCTTGTCTACGAGCACGATGATCGAATCGCCATCACGGTACTCCGCAAAGCCAGCGCGAACTTGTGGGGTTTCCCTGGGCAAGAAGGCATTGAGGCCTTCTTGAATCGATTCCATGGCTTGGTCGATCTGGTCTCTGTAGCACATCACCACGAATCGACTGCCGGTGACGTAGCATACCTGCCGGTTGGGGAGGGCCTCTTGGAGCAGTTGGCCGAGCTGGCGGATGAGGCAATCGCCCTCTTCGTAGCCATGCGCATCGTTGAACGATCGGAACTCCGCAATCTTGAATGCGCCTATCATGATGGGTCGACTGTGGTCGACGACCGTGTGCAGCATCTCTTCGGAGCGTGCGACAAAGAAGGGAAGGGTGGGCAGGCCCGTGAGCTGGTTAACCTCGTAGGAACGGGCGTGCATGCCCGTGTTTGACAGGACTTTCCCGTCGTGCAGTGCCTCTTCGCTGAACGCGCTGCCAACGATTGTCCCCTTGCCTTGGCGCTTTGCCTGACGCATGTAGATGGTCGCGAGCTGAATCATCGCGGCAAGCTGGTCAGGATTCTCGGGCGAACCGGTGACGTATCCAAACGAACACGTCGTAGAGATGTGGACGTGATGGAACTGGGCATCTGACATGCGCCTCATGCAGGTGTCGATGCTAGTCATGCCAGCTGACTTGTTCGTACCTCCTGGCGTGATGCAGAG
>CACXDP010000175.1 GCA_902766445.1 uncultured Coriobacteriaceae bacterium | reverse complement strand
GCGAGCCGCATCGGCGTCAAGAACCTGCAGAAGAGGCACACGGTCTCCTTCGGCGGCGGCGCGTACACCGTGGAGCTCGACGCGCTGTCCTACGTGTACGGCGCGCTGAGGAGCGCGGGCTCCTCGCAGGAGCTCAGGGACGTCTGCGTGGCCCTTTGGGCCTACGGCGAGGCGTTCACGGCCGAGTAGGTGACCACGCGAGCAGGACAGGCACAAGGAACGGAGGAAACGACATGGAGAAAATGCAGTACGAGGCCCTTGTGGTCGAGACCATCGCGTTCGGGGCGGAGGACGTGATCGCGACGAGCTGCACGACGCACACGCCGCCCGACGAGGAGACCCCGGAGGTCGACCCCTTCGGCTAGCCCCGACGGGCGCCCCTCTTGCGAGATCCGGCCGGGAGGCTCCCGCGTCACCGAGGCGCGGGGGCCTTCCTGGTGCCGAGTGCGTGGTCACGAATCGAGTGCGTGGTTCTTGTCGTCGACAGGGCCCCGAGTGCGTGATTCGACGCCTGAATCACGCACTCGGGGCATTTACGATGACGCAGACCACGCACTCGATTTGCGACCGATTCGGACGGGTGGGCGGGGTTTGGGGCGATAAGCCTCCGCGCTTGCGCGGTGCGCGTGTTGCTATCCGCTGGATTGACGTTGGCGTGGCTCTGGGTGCGACGGAAACGGCGACCCAGGGAAACAAACCCACGCTAACGTCAACTTGTTGGAACGTGGGCCACACGAGCGCAAAAGCGCGGGAACCCTTCCACGTCAACGCCTGTTCCGAGGAATCGTGCCACGTCAGCGCAGAAGCGCGGGAAGCCTCCCACGCCAACGCCTATCCGGCGGAGCGAGCACTGCGGGAGCGCGGATCCCGAGGGGCTAGCACCCGCGCTGGCGCCGATTCCGCGGAGTCGCCGCTGTCGTGGGGCAGCCCGTTCATCCATCTGGCGAATACCGCAAACAGGTTCGCGAGTCTTGTGCCCTTATTGTCGCCACTTCCGAGCGCCTCGAGTTGCGAGACGGTGTCGCCGGGTAGCTCGAGCATGCCGTCCTCCTGAAGCGCGAGCATCTCGCGAGCAAAGGCGCACGTGAATGAGCCTTCGGTCTCGAAGTCCTCGTGCGAGATAGTCTGGAAGTCTAGGTGACCACCTCGTAGTCTGCCCTGAGCTCCTTCCTGAGCGCCGCGAGGAGCGTGGTCTTGCCGTACTGCCGGCCCCTGTTCACGCAGAAGTAGTCGCCCCGCTCCACCATCGCGCGCGCCTGTGCCACGCGGCCCGATATGTCCACCATGTAGTGCTTGCGCGGGACGCACAGCTCTGTCGTGTTGAACTCTCGCATCGCGGCCCCCTCTCGCCGCCACCACCATGATATCACGGGGCGGCGCGGGGACGGCTCTCTCGTCGCGCCCAGCTAGGGAAACAGGATTAAACGACGAACATTTGTTGCCTGTTTGAAATATGATGCAGCGCCACGACTCCATGCGGCCATCGGAGACTAGTGCAGAATACTACCATTCCAAGGCGAAGGATTGCTTCGAAATCGTATAGGCTCACAAAAGGGCATTGGGGGACATCCCCTGATATCCCCCAAAAGGAAAGGAGATGCCCATGAGAGAAGAGTTCGAGGAGCCCCATGTCGACGAGGTCGAACTCGGCGGTGCCGACATCATCGCGACCCGCACCTGCAACGGTGAGAACCAGACCATGGGGCTAGGCTTCTAACGGGTCGGAGAACAGCACCCTCGTCAGGGCCGGGCTGGGGTCGGCAGCGGGTGAGGAGCTTCTGTACGCCTTCCCGTGCAGACGCGACTGTTTTCATGCGTACGTCCTATCCTCGCTATGCCATGGTTCAGCTTGCATTCTGCTTGTGGTAACCTAATCTTTATCTGTGAATTGATAGGGGAGTACGATGGCCATAATCAGAAACGAACGCTCCACGCGAGCTTCGAACAATACGCGTGCGGGGAACGATCCCGTCATCGACGAGGAACTCGAGGAGGAGATCGACTACACCTGGCATCCCAACGAAGACGAGTACGTCTCGCCGCTCACGTCGGAGCAATGGGCGGATTTGCTCAGAGACGATTCTTTCGCACAGAGCGATGCGGGTCGTGCGGTGCGTTGCCTCCGTGAGTACGGAGAGCCGGCTACCTTCCAGCAGCTGAGCATTCGCTATCGAGGTACAATGGGTCGTTATCGTCGCTGGCTTTCGGAAGCCGCCCAGACGGCGGGCGAGCGCTATGGTGTACCCGTCCCGCAGCAGAACCAGTATGGCATGGACGAGTGGTGGCCACTGCTATACCAGACGCGCAATGCGGGCAAGCCGGGGGCGGGCATCTTTGAGATGGCCCTGCGACCCGAGGTGGAGCAGGCCTTCCTACAGCTCGAGGAAGAGGAACGTCAAGCGAAGCGCGCGGAGAATGCTCGGCAGCTTCAGCGCATCGAGAAACTTGAACGTGCTCGTCAGGAAGAGCGTCGGCGCGCGGCAGTCACGCAGACTGAGCTAGGGACCTCCTCGAAGACGGCCCCGCAATCTGGTGCGGCGGGGGAACAGAGTTCCGCCCCATCTGGGCTGTCGACGGAGACGGATACTGCACCATCTGTGTTCGCGAGCGCGGACACCGAAGCGGTCACGGCCCAAGACCAGACTCAGGCAGAGGGCTCCGATGCGGCAACGAGTTCGAGTCCGACGCTCGCACCAGGTGTTGTGTCGATACCCATGAGCAGGTTTCGGACTCAAGAGGATGGCAGACAGAGGACTTCTGCTGAGGAAATCGCGAAGCCTGTGGGCGAGGTCGCGCAAAGATTGCCAGTCGAAGGTGCGCTAGCCTCTGCAGGCAAGGAAACTGCTCATGTACCCGTTGGTGAGGAGGGGAATGCCGCTGTACCTGCCGAACAGGTGTCCACCGAACCGATTCTGCCCGCCACCCGTGAGTTCTTGAGCCTGATGAACGAGTCGCCTGCTCGAGGCATGCGGTTCGTGGGCCAGACGGAGAGAGGCGGCCGCGCGTTAGTCGATGCCGCCGCTCCCGTCGATTATGCGCTGAGGTATGCTGAGCGCATCCGCGCTGCCATCACCCTCATGCGCGAAGCCGAGCCCGCGATTACGTTGGCGACAATTGCCCGAGAGTTGGGGGATGAGTCGGTCGAGCAGATTCAGAACATCGTAAACGGCCAGATTATCCCAAACTTTGCTTACGTGGACGCTATGCGCATGCGTGTGTTTCTCAACACGGAGCGATTGGAGGCGCCGAACGGCATGGAAGACAATCTCCCCGCCTTCGTGACGCTGCATGAGGCATACGGTACTGACGGCGTGGAAGACGTGCTGCTCACGGAGGTGCCGCGTGAGCTGGCCTATGTAGTAGATGACTCTGACGATCGGCGTACTGGCGTGATTATCCGCATGTCGGATGTTCGCTGCGTGCTGCTTACCCGCCATGCCGTGCGAGGCGCGGCGAGGCGGGGCGACAATACGGAGCTCGAGGCGTTCATCCGCATGGTGGACGAGCTTGATGGCTTCGCGCGCGCACATGACGTCTTGCGCACGAGTAGACAGGTGACCACTGCTGATTGGGATGATCTCGTGGCGGGACGCATCTGGCCAGGAGTCCTTCTGGCTTAGCTGTGCCAGCTGACTATCCGATGGCTACGATTTCCTGGCCGAATTCATCCTGCAAAAACAGAGCGAATTCCGGGGATCTTAGGGTTTCCATGAGCGCCATGATGCCCTCGTCCTCCGCATTGCCCTGCTTAGTGGTTACGATGCTTGCATACTGCATGGCTGCATAGGAGTTACTCGCCTCAATGGCTATCGCGCTTGTGATATCAGGCTTCTTTGCGCCTTCCTCGTTCTCTGCGTCGGTTTTAGGCTCGGTTTCGGTCTTATTATCGGTTTCGTCTGGTGTGTCAGGGCCAATGACAACATAGTCGACCTCGTCGAGCAGCCTAATAAGCTCGACCGGATCAACCTCTCGTAGATGCAGGAACCTAGGGTTCTCCGCGAGGTCGTAGATGCCCGCGTCGAGCTTCTTTGGGTCGTTGAGCGTCAAAACTCCCTCCTGTTGCAGGAGCATGAGTGCGCGGCCCCTCTCCTCCGCGTGGTTGGAGACTGCGATTGTCGCGTCGTCCGGTATGTCTCGAAGCTTGTCATGTCTGTGCGAAAAGACTCCGATAGGCCGATAGAAAACGGGACCTACGGTTACGAGGCCCGACTGCTGCTCGGCGTCGTAAGCGTTGAACTCATCTTGGCGCTGACAGAAGGAAGCATCGGCCTTTCCGTCTTTACAAGCCGCGTTTGCCTCCTCGGCAGAGCCGAACTCATTGACCTTGAGCTTTACGCGCTGCTCTGCGAGCAATGGCGTGGCAAACTCGTTGAGGATAAGCGCGTAAGGACCGTCGGTCGTGGCTACGGTGAGCGTGATGTCTTTCAGCTTCTTCTTTTTATCAGCTTCGTCCTTGGCTTCCTTCGCGGCATCTTCGCCTTGGGCATCCCCGCTTGTCGTACGTGCCCCAACGCCCGTGCAGGCCGCGAGCAGACATGACAACGCAAGTCCCACGACCACAAAGATGAGCTTTCTACGCACAACCATGACCATACCTCCCATCTGCTGACCGTATTATAATAGCGTCTGTTGCACAACGATAGGAAAAGAGGACGTATGTTACATCGAGATTATTTGCTTGAAGTTATTGAACAGTTTGTAAGTACCGTCTCGCAAGCACTTGCGCGCGCGTTGCTCGAGCGCGACTTGGAGGCTGCGACGGAGGTTGAGGAGGCTGTGGCCGAACTCGTTCAGCTCGACCCGGACACAGCCATGTCGCTCTCGCCTGACTCCCTCGTGATCATGATGCAGCTTTCTGGTACGGGCGATGCTGTGGCGGGATATGCCGCATATGCGCTCAATCGGTTGGGTGAGGCCTACGAGCGCATGGGAGACGTGGGAACCGCAAACATGCGTCGCGATCAGGCCGAGGCTATCGCCGATGCCTTTGGGGCCGACGTAGACGAGATACCCGAAGAGCTTCGTGAGTTGGAGGCGCATCTGCACTAGCAGTTCGTTTGCTTATGCGCAAGGCGTGTAGGTTTTGACACACTGTAAACATTTGTTAAAATAGTAAGGATTACACTAGCGGAATAGCAACGCTCAGATGGAGGTTTAAGCATGTACATACGTGGGTACTTCCTTGCGGAGCGTTGGCGTCTTGAATTGTGCCTCAGGGGGTAGCTCTGTGACGCGGGGAGACTCTAAGGGGTGGAAGAGCAAGGTCTCGGAATGGTACCTCGGCGGTGTGAAGCGTGGGCTAGATGTAGGCATCTCGCTTGTGGCCGTTGCTGTCGGTGCCGTGCCCGTGGCCGTTTCGAGCTTAGCCATCTTTGTGGAGTCCCCAGGCGCCCCTGTATTTAGGCAGGAGCGGATTGGCAAGAATGGCGTGCCATTCGGCATGTGGAAGCTGCGTACCATGTACGCTGATGCCGAAAAGAACGTCGACCGCTATCTCACGCCCGAGCAACAAGAGCAATGGGCACGTGAGCGAAAGGTAGATGACGATCCGCGCATCACTAAGGTTGGCAACTTCCTTCGCAAGATTTCAATCGACGAGATTCCGCAGTTCCTCAATGTCCTTACGGGCGACATGAGCGTGGTCGGCCCACGTCCCGTCACCAGTGACGAGCTGATGTGGTACGGAGACGATGTCGATGAGGTGCTATCGGTGCGCCCTGGTGTCACGGGGTGGTGGCAAGCGTTCGCGCGCAATGGTGCCACTTGGGACAGCGGTGAGCGCCAGAGCATGGAGCTCTACTACGTACGTCACATGGGTTTGGCCCTCGACCTGCGCATATTCTTCCATACCTTTGTCGCTGTGTTTAAGCTTACGGGGAGGTAAGCCATGGTAGACATATGGTATCGGTGGGAGCGTGAGCTTCTCGCCGACGCAGAGCCTTGGGAACTTATGCGCGCGGCTGATGAGTCCGAGCGAGAAGATGCGATTTCGCGTGACGTTTCATTTGGCACGGGTGGCATCCGTGCACTCATGGGCATCGGGCCAAATCGCCTGAACCGCCTCACCGTCGCACGGGCATCGGCGGGCTTGGCAGCATACCTGCACGAGGTATGTGATTACGTACCAAGTGTGGTCATCGCCTACGACACGCGCTATCACTCTGCAGACTTCGCCCGTGTGGCGGCGGGGACCTTCGCTGCCGCCGGCGTGCGTGCGCTCGTGTTTGCCGAGCCCTGCGCCACGCCTCTGCTGAGCTTTGCCGTGCCACGGCTGGGAGCCGATGCTGGAGTGGTGATTACCGCCTCGCACAATCCAATGGAATACAACGGCTACAAAGTCTATGGTGCCTTGGGTGACCAAGCCACCAACGAGTTGGCGCATGCGGTGCAGTCTGCCATTCGTGAGATTGACCCTTTCGCCGTGCCAGTGGAGTCCCTCAATCAGGCCTTGTCGGGGGGACGCGTGACATGGGTCGATTCTTCGCTGAAGGATGACTATGTACGCGCGGTGCTCGCGCAGTCGACCGGGGTGTCCTGCGACAATTTGTCTATAGCTTATTCTCCGCTCAATGGATGTGGCCTTGGTCCGGTGCGCGCCGTCCTTGAGGCGCGTGGCGTGCGCTATGTGCTTGTGGACGAGCAGTGCGAACCCGATGGGACCTTTGCCACTTGTCCGAGACCTAATCCCGAGCGAGCGGATGCCATGAGTCTCACGATGGCCTGTGCCACAGAGCACGCTAGCGACCTTGCACTTGCCAACGATCCGGACGTGGATCGCATTGGTGTCGCTGTGCCCCGCCCGGATGGCATGCGGCTGCTCACGGGCGATGAGGTGGGGCTGCTCCTGTTCGATTTCATATGCAGGGTGACGACGCTTCCCGAGCATCCGGTAGCCATCACGACGATAGTGTCATCACCTTTGATCGATGCCATAGCCGAGCAGTCGGGTGTGGAGTTGCGTCGAACACTCACGGGCTTCAAGTACGTCGGTGAGCAGATCAACCTTTTGGAAGAACAGGGGCGTGTGGATGACTTCATAGTAGGTGTCGAGGAAAGTTGCGGCTACCTACGCGGGTCTTATTTGCGCGACAAGGACGGCGTGGTGTCACTCATGCTCGTGTGCGAGATGGCCGCCTGGCACAAGGCACAAGGACGCGACCTCTGTGACGCGCTCGAGGAGCTTTATGAGCGCTACGGCCATGTGGTGTCGCGTCAGGTTTGCATCGAGTTCGAGGGTATCGAAGGGCGTCGCGAGATGGAACTGCTCATGAGCCGTTTGCGCACCGATCCGCCCGCCGCAGTGGGAGGTCACGCGCTCATTGGCGTGCGCGACTATCTGGGAGGTGCGCCGATGCCGGGCGATCCGTCGCAGATTCTTCCCTCCGCAAACGTCGTGCAGCTTGATTGTGTGGATGGTTGCCGACTAATTGTGCGTCCCAGTGGCACGGAGCCTAAAGTAAAGGCATACTGTTTTGCGTGTGGCTCCACCAGAATACAGGCGATGGAACGGCTTGCGCTGATGGAGGTTGATGCGCGCGAACTTGCGCGTGGCTAGAAAGGACATCCATGCAGAGCGAACCCATACACGTTGTGCTGCTATCGGGCGGGTCAGGGACGCGTCTTTGGCCGCTCTCCAATGCGGCGCGTTCGAAGCAGTTCCTCAAGGTGCTACGTGACGATAAGGGGAAGCCGGAGTCGATGGTGCAGCGCACCGTGAGGCTGGTGTGCGAGCAGTGCCCCGAGGCGCAAGTCACGGTGGCTACGAGTGCCGCGCAGGTTGATGCGCTCGTGCACCAGTTGGGTGAGAACCTATGCCTTTCGCTTGAGCCCGAGCGGCGTGACACGGCACCCGCCATCATGCTTGCGGCATCCCATGTGGCGTGGGCGGAAAGAGCTTCGCGCGATGCGACCGTGGTGGTCATGCCTATCGACACGTATGCCAATCCCGCTTACTACCAGTGCGTGCGTCGACTTGACGAGGCCGTCCGCTCTCGCGTGGCTGATTTGGTGTTGCTCGGTGTGGAACCGCTGCGTCCAAGCACCAAGTTCGGTTATATCGTGCGCAGACGAGCTGAATGCGAGGAAGATGCCCCTTTGCCCGTCGAACGCTTCGTGGAGAAACCTGACCGCGAACGAGCGCAGGCACTTGTAGCGGAGGGGGCACTCTGGAACTGCGGGGTGTTTGCGTTTCGATTGGGATACCTGCTCGACATCGTGAGCGGTTACTGCGACGCTACGAGCTATGAGGAGCTTCGGGCCCGCTATGGCGAGCTTCCGCGCAACAGTTTCGACTATGAGGTGGTGGAGAAGGCCCCTTCGGTGGCGGCCATCCGCTATGCGGGAGCTTGGAAGGATATCGGCACATGGGGAACGCTCTGCGAAGAGCTGGCAGATGCGACCTCGGGCAACGTGTGGCTTGACGAAGACACAATCTCTGACGTGCATGTGGTTAATGAGACTCACCTTCCGCTCGTAGTAGCAGGCATCGACCACGCCGCAATTGCGGCGACCGCTGACGGTATCTTGGTGGCGGGCAAAGGCGCCGATGCGCGCGTACGCGACCTTGCAAATAAAGCCGCCCTCAAAGCGCCCATGTGCGAGCGTAGGCATTGGGGTAGTTACCGGGTAAGCGATGTAACCCACGCGTCGGATGGCACACGGGTTACGACGCGAGTGCTCGAGGTCGATGCCGGTGAGCGCTTGGACAGCATAACTGGCGCTGGGTGTGTTCTCTCGTGGACCGTGGCCGGTGGTATGGGCAAGCTTGCGATAGACGAAGAGGTCCGTGCTGTGACAGTGGGTGATGTGGTGCGCATTGGTCCACGGACGGCCTATGCCGTTCGGGCGTCGAACGACTTGCTCATTGTCGAGGTGTGCGTGGATGAGTCCAGCGCAAAAAAAGACACGAGCGGGGGTGTGTAGGCATGGCCGACATGCAGGGGGACCTCAAGGTGGCACTCGTTCACGATTGGCTTGTCGGTAATGCGGGTGGTGAGCGCGTTCTGCTCGACATGCACCTGATGTGGCCTGAAGCCCCCATATACACCCTCGTCTACGATGAGGAACGCGCTCCAGCATGGACGCGCGACTGTGACATACGCACGACTCGCCTTCAGCAGATCCCAGGCGCGAAGTCTCATCACAAGATGCTCCTCTCTCTCATGCCGCGCGCATGGGAGGAGCTCGACCTCACGGAGTTCGATTTGGTTGTAAGCTCATGCATGAGCTGCTGCAAGGGGATTCTCACGCGCCCGGACGCCCTGCACGTGTGTTACTGCCACTCGCCCATTCGTTATGTGTGGGATTTGTACTATGACTATCAGCGCGGTACCGACCGCGTGCGTCGTGCTGCCATGCGCCGAATCATCCCTAGGATACGGCAGTGGGATTTCTTGGCCGCTCAGCGCGTGGATTACTTCGTGGCAAACTCTGCCTACGTGGCCCAGCGCATACGGAAGTTCTATCGACGCGAGGCCACCGTGATTCATCCGGCGTCACCCGTTCACCCGGTTGAGCCTCGCGAACCAGACGACTACTACCTGGTGGTCTCGCGCTTCGTGAGCTACAAAAGGGTTGATGTGGCCATAGAAGCATGCAATCGTCTTGGAAGGCGCCTCAAGGTGGTCGGCTCAGGAGGTGAGGACGAGCAGCTGTTGCGCTCGTTGGCAGGGCCGACGGTGGAGTTCCTGGGATATGTGAGCGACGACGAGATGGCCGATCTCTATGCTGGTGCCAAGGCGTTTCTCTTTCCAGGTGTGGAAGATTTTGGCCTGACGCCTGTGGAGGCCATGAGTGCGGGTGCGCCAGTGCTTGCCCTCGGTGAGGGTGGGGTGCTCGAGACAGTGAAGGACGGCTTGACGGGGCGTTTCTTTCATGAGCAAACGGACGAGGCGCTCGCGCGTTGCATCGAAGAGTTCGAGCGCAAAGGCGTGGAGTACTCGCGTGAGCAGATAGCAGAGTATGGCAGGAGCTTCTCGTCCGAGAGATTCCGCAAAGAGTTCGGGACATACGTCCAAGACTGCATCGAAAAGGCGGGCACTGCATGAGGGCCACCATCAACGGGCTATATCTCTCGATGGATATGCAGGGCATCGTGCGCTACGCCCGCGAGTTGGTGAATGCGCTTGATGGTGCACTCGACGAGACCGATGAGGTGGAGATTGCCATCGCGAAGGATGCCCATGACGTGCCAGACTTCGAGCGCATCCGGGTGCGGCAGATTGGTTGTCTGACTGGCAAAGCGTGGGAGCAGGTCGACCTTGCGGCCTACATGCTGGTACATCCCGATCGTGTGCTACTCAACCTTTGCAACGTTGCACCGCTTCTGTCCCGTCCTGGTGTCACGGCCATTCATGACATCATGTATCGTACATGTCCGGAGAGCTATACCACCCTGCGTAGCCGTGTGTCGCGCGCATGGCACTGCGCGTTATACGAACTTCTCACGTGGCGTGAGGCACAGATTCTCACAGTAAGCGAGTACAGTCGCAAAGAGATATGCCGTTGGTATCCACGCGCGGATGGCAAGGTGTGCGTCGTGCCTAACGCTTGGCAGCACGTGCGCCGCTATACTGAGGCGCCTGACTGGGAGCAGCGCTATCCACAGCTAGAGTCGGGCACGTATTACTTTTCGCTGGCGACGCGGGCTAGGCACAAGAATGGCCAGTGGGTGCGCGAAGTGGCCAAGCGCAATCCCGACCTCTCCTTCGCCATCGCGGGGGGTAGCTACGACGTGGACGAGGCAGACGTGCCGTCCAACGTGCACCTCCTTGGTTTCGTGAGCGATGAGGATGCATGTGCGTTGATTCGCCACTGCAGGGCATTCCTTTATCCGTCGCTCTATGAGGGCTTCGGGCTTCCGCCGCTGGAGGCATTGGCTCTGGGTGCGCAGGTCATCTCGAGTGATGCCACGAGTCTGCCCGAGGTGCTCGGGAGTTCTGTCCACTATATCGATCCCTACAACTATGACGTGGACCTCGAGGCTGTGATGAAGCGTGAGGTTTCGCCGGCGCACGAGGCACTGGACCGCTTCTCGTGGGAAGGTTCGGCTCGTAAACTTACCCGACAGTTCTAGAGGCCGCTAGGGACGAGCGGGTGAATCGAACCGTTGGTCAGGCTTGTGGGAGAAGGAGGCGCTGGTTGTGAGGAAGGTATGCATAGCTGCGGGGAGTCTCGCGGGTTCCATTACTGGCATCGAGCGCTATCTCAAGGAGATTCTCGTGCGCTTGGATGTGCTACCGCGCGAATTCGAGCTGGAGTGCGTGTGCTCGCGCGACTCCGTGCCGAACCTCGACTTTCTGAGCGATACTCGCCTCGTGACGATTGATGCCAATGGCGCGCGTTATCTCCCTACCTTGCGAGCATATCTGAGGCAAGAAGACGCACTCTACGTAAATATGAGCGGTGGGATTGCCCTTAACCGCGGTATCGTGGTATTCCACGACGCGCGGCCTGCTGTGTTTTCTAAGTACGACTCGCCGGCATCGCGAGCGCGATATCGCATGGCGCTGTCATATGCTCGTCATCAAGCCTGTCGCATCGTAACCGTCTCGGAGTTTTCAAAATTCGAATTGGTGGAGCGCCTGGGCATCGGGCAAGACAGGATTACGGTCATCGGCAACGCATGGCAGCACATGCTCGACATCGAGGCTGACATGGACGTATTTGCCGAACATCCCGAGATAGCTCGAGGGAAGTACTATTACACCTTGGGGTCACGCGCGCCGCACAAGAACCTTCGTTGGGTGGCTGAGGTCGCTCGGCGCAATCCAGACGAGTTTTTCGTGGTCGCTGGTAAGGTGTGGGACGATAAGGGCGGTGGAGCTCCGACGGCTCCGAACCTGTTGTATGTGGGCTACGTGAGCGACGAGCAAAGCAAGGCACTCATGACGTGTTGCAAGGCATTTCTACACCCATCGCTCTATGAGGGCTTTGGCATACCGCCTCTGGAGGCGGCGAGTTGCGGGGCGCCTATCGTCGTCTCGACTGCAGGATCTCTGCCCGAGGTGTTTGGAAGATACGCGGCTTACGTGAGCCCCTACGACTATGACGTGGACCTCGACGCCCTTATCGAGTCGGCGTACGGTGCCGAGGTGGCACGTGGCGACATACGGCTTAGCTACGATGAGCTACTCGCTCGCCATAGCTGGGACGCGTCGGCTAGGGCATGGGCTGAGTTGTTGGCGGAGTACGTTTAGAGGCGTTTCGTGCCGTTTCCATGCTGATATGGGCGGTGCGATACACTGTTATTATCGGAAGTACTGGTGCTGGGCGCGGAAAGGTGGTGCGGTGAGCAAGTCCATAAAGCGTAATTTTGCATATCAGGCCTTTTATCAGGTGCTTGCCATTATCGTGCCACTCATCACTACGCCATACCTCTCGCGCACGCTTGGACCGCATGGCGTGGGCATCTACTCGTATACCTTCTCCGTCACCAACTACTTCGTGATGTTTGCCATGCTCGGCATTGCTCGCTATGGCATCCGTGAGATTGCGCGGGCTTCGGGTGAAGGGCAGCGTGAGAAACGAACGCATATCTTTTGGGGGGCGTATGCCACGCAGATCATCTCCAGCGTGCTTTCGCTCCTTGTGTATCTGCTCTACCTGCCCACAGTCGCGCCAGAGCATCTCCTGCCCTCGCTCGTGTGGATTACGTGGGTGGTCTCGGCTCTCGCCGATGTGTCGTGGTTGTGCTTTGGCATGGAGGAGTTCAAGGTCCCCACTACGGTAAGCGCCCTTACCAAGGTAGCGACGCTCGCGCTCGTCTTTGGTTTCGTGCATAGCCCTGATGATGCATGGGTGTACTGCCTGGCCTTGGGTTCTATGTACCTCATCAACCAGCTCGCTCTCTGGCCACTCGTGCATCGCTATGTGGATTTCCATCGTCCCAGCTGGTCCGAGATTCGTCCGCATATCAAGCCTAACCTCGTGCTCTTCATCCCGGTGATTGCCATAAGCCTCTATGTTTCCATGGACAAGGTCATGCTTGGTGCGATGAGCGGAATGGAGCAGGTGGGCTTCTACGAGTACTCCGAGAAGCTCTCCAAACTGCCCCTCGCGGCAATCACGGCGTTGGGCACCGTCATGATGCCGCGTATGTCGGCCTCGCTGGCCGAGGGTAAGCGTGCGGAGGCGCTAGGACTTCTGGAGTCCTCCATCTGGGCGATGCTCGCCATGGCCTTTGCTCTCTCGTTTGGCATTGCGGGCATCGCGCCTGAGTTCGCAACGGTCTTTCTGGGTGAGGGGTTTGCCCAGTGTGACGTGCTAATGTGCGTGCTTGCAGTCGTGGTGCCCGTCATCTCGATCACCAACGTGCTCGGCGAGCAGTACATGCTTCCCTCGGGCAAAGACAACCTATTCACGATATCGGTGTGCGTGGGTGCCGTCGTCAACGTCGCCCTCAACTTCGTGCTCATCCCGCAGTTGCAGGCCATGGGCGCCGCCATATCCACCGTAGCGGCTGAGCTTGCCGTCATGGTGGCGCAAGGCGTGGCGGTGCGAGGCGAGCTTCCTCTTGGCAGATATGCTAGGAACGCCCTGCCCTTTGCCGTGATGGGTGCCATTATGGTCGTGGCCATTCGCGCGTTTGCGGGCTGGCTCAACGGTCTCTGGGGCATGACGGCCATAGGTCTCGCTCTCGAGATCATAGTTGGGGCTGTCGTCTTCGCAACGCTTGCGCTGGGGTGGGTGCTCGTGAGCAAAGACAAGAACTTCCGTGTGGTGTTTGGACGTGGTGCATGATGGCGGCGCGTATCAGAGAGCTCTTTTGCAAGGAGCGACTCCCCGAAACGCTTTACTACTTTGCGTTGGTCGTCTGGTTTGTTGCGACGGTCCTCGACACGTCGTTCTTTGCCCCGCACATTCCGTATCGATACCTGCGCTTTGGCTGCTTTGCGCTCTTGGCTGCATGCGAGCTGACCAAGGATCGCTATACGAGACGCTCGATTTTTGCCTTGGGGCTTGCGGCCCTCGTGCTCTTCGCCAACTTGGATTCTAGCTACAGCCTGATTGACATCACGTTTTTTGCCGTGGTGGGCCGTAGCTTCGACCACAAAAAGAGCGCGCGCATCTGTCTGGTCTCAATCCTGGCGACCGTCGCGCTTGTAATCGCGAGCGCTGACCTCGGCATCATCGCAAACCACGTGGAAACGGGCGGCAACCGCGTGCGCGAGTTTCTGGGCTTCCGGTACATGCTCTTTCCCAGCCAGTATGCGTTCGCCGTCATCTGCTTGATATCCTACTTGCGCTCCGAACGCTTCAACTGGGCTGACCTCGCGTTTTGTGTTGGTCTCAGCGTCTACATGTACGGTCGAACGATTTCTCGGCTCTCTCTTCTGCTCTCGGTGGGAACGGCCTTTGCGACATTCGTGTTTGCGTTCGTCGTCCGTCAACGTCGCGGGCGTCACCTTCGTACGCCGAGGTGGGCCGCAACACTTGGTGTGCTCGTTGCCGGCTCGACGCTTGTGTGTGCGTTGGCGAGCGTTGCGATCACGGTGGCCTTTGACTCCTCCGTGGGATGGATGGCGACGATTGACGAATTCACGGTACTTTCTGGCAGGCTTCGCTATGGGCAAGAGGCCGTGCAGAAGTATGGGATTCCCCTGTTGGGGCAGCACATCAGTTTGGTGGGCAATGGCTTGGAGGAGTCGGGTACGGCCGTGGCGACCGGTGCTTACAACTGGGTCGACTGCATGTATGTGAGGATGCTTGTCGAGGACGGCCTGCTTGTCTCAATCATAATTGTCGTGTTGGCGACCATGGTGGGGTGGCACGCTTGGAAGACGCGTGACGTGGGCCTGATGGTTGCGGTCGTGGCGTGTGCTGGCCATGGGATTCTTGACGAGCTCTGCTTTTCTTTGGAATTCAATCCGTTGTTGTTGCTCGCAGGCCTGCCGTTTGCGGATGGTCGCGCCGTTGAAAAGTCCTTCCCGTGGATGACGCGTGCTTTGCCTGGTGATGAGGAAAGTTCGCTGTCGGTGGGTGAGTCATTTGCCTTGTTGGGACGCAGCTGGCGACCCATCGTGGTGTCTGCGGTGGTGTGCGCATTGCTCGCGTGGGGCTACGCGGAGACCGTACCCGTACGCTATCGCGCCGTGTCGAGGCTTAGGGTGAGCACCAAAGTCATACCGGTGGAGGGCATTGCACGGCGTGTAGTCGATGACGCCGACACCGACGGCATGTGGCTGCATGCTGGTGCCAATGTGGCTTCTGGTTCGGTCTTCATCACCGCGCAGGGGGAAGACGAATCATGGTGTGAGGAGCTCTCGAATCGCACGTTGAAGCTGACTGACTTGTACATATCGAAAGATGCTGGTACCAGCAAAGTGAAGTCCACGCCGGTGCCCGTCAAGGATGTGGAAGTGCTGCTCCCCCACACGAATAAGCTCATCGCATCTGCGGCGGGTGTGGGGTTGTGCGGTGCGGTCATGTATGCCGCCACGGCAGGTGCATCCGCCCGCCGTGAGAGGGGGTGTCGTGCCGATGTCGGAGACGAACGATGATCGTGGTCACGAGAACGCGCGGCGATTGAACGTCCTGCGCATAGTCTACGGCCTCTTTGGCATCGTGCTTTGCGTTCTCGGTCTGCTTTACTACAGGTCGGTCATCGGTACGCCGGTGGGTCACAATTCGAGAATCATTACAAGCACGAAACCAAAGGCGGCGCCTGCGCAAAAGAAAGCCAAGCTATGGGATCAGCTCACGGTTGATGAATACGACAATCCCACGGCATATGCACTCGCCGAGTTGGATGGCAAGGAGCTGGCATGGCGTCTCACCCAGCAGGAGTTTGTGTGGGCAAAAGGTGTCGGCTGGGTACGCGACGAGACAACGCTTGCTGCGTTTGACGCGCAAGGGGACTTGGTGCAGAGGGATGTCATTTCGAAGCTCGAGCAGAGCTGCCTTGATGCCGGCAACGAATTCGTGTTGACCACGAGTGATTATACCGATGTGGAATCTGCTTATCAGGCGCTCGTATTGGACTCGATGGTCGGTGAGGAGCTTGTGCCAGCGGGTCAGGGCTTCGAAGGGACGGTCTTTGGTCCATCCATGCATGACCGTCGTATATATCTCGAAGAATCGGGCGAGGGCGTGACGATGCGCGTCAGCAGCTTGCCGAGCAACGAGAGATCGTAGGCGTCCCGTCCTGTATGCTAGGGAAAGTCCGTTTGCTTGCGAGAAGGGGGCGAGCCATGGAGATTACACCGACGAACACGCAGATACTCGTGTGCTGTCACAAGGAATGTGAGTTGCCGAACGACCCGTATCTGTTGCCCATCCACGTAGGGGCTGCGTTGGGGACAGCCAAGCTTGATATGCAGCGCGATGATGAGTTCCAGGGAGAGTCTTGCGACAATATTTCTGCAAAGAATCCCAGCTACTGCGAGCTGACCGCAGTTTGGTGGGCGTGGAAGCACCTGCGTCGTCTGATGCCAGGGCTGGAGTACGTGGGCATCAACCACTATCGTCGCTACTTCGACTTCGGTAGCGTTCCTGTAGGCAAGGACATGGTAGTGCGTCCCGAGAGCGAGGTCCGATCCTATCGCGTTGATGATGCGAAGCTTGCCCAGTTCCTTGGCAAATACGAAGTCATTATCCCACGTGTTATTCACAACCCATACTCCACTTTCACCGACTACTGCTACTGGCGCATTGGTGATGACCTCAGGACTACCATGCGCGTGATTCACGAGATGTGTCCCGAATACGACGATTCGGTGTACGAGGTCATCATGCGAAGCAACAAGCTCTCTCCGTACAGCATGGGCATCATGCCATGGCATGTCTTTGACGAGTACTGTGCGTGGCTCTTTCCTGTGCTTGCCGAGGTTGAGATGCGCTGCGACATCAGTTCCTACGATGCGGTGCAAGGGCGTATATATGGCTACATCGCTGAACGGCTCTGGAACGTCTGGCTGCACCGTCACGGCACGACGGTTGTCCAGCTCCCCATTGTCATGTACGATTCCCAACCGGACGTGAGCCCCCTCAAGAGCGCGATTAACGTTCTGCGCCGTGACGTGGGCTTTTGCCTTGCTCGACCAAGCAACGCGACCACGAGAGAGCGCTTCGAAGCAATCATCGGGAATTAGCAGAACGAACTCCTTTACATTCGTTTTGGCCTATTCGGATGTGGTAGCATACAGAAGGTGCGCGAATTTATATGGGAGGCAGTATGTCCATAGTCACATACGGTAACTTCACCTTCACGACTACGTCTATCGATGGCGTAATTGTGGTAGACACGGTCATGCGTGGTGATGAGCGCGGATACTTCATGGAGACGTATAAGCGCCCTGACTTCGTGAAGGGTGGCATCGATGCCGAGTTTGTGCAGGACAACCGTAGCGCGAGTGCGCAGGGCGTACTGCGCGGCCTCCATTTTCAGATCGCACATCCGCAAGCCAAGCTTGTGAGCGTCGTACGTGGTAGCGTGTTTGACGTCTGCGTGGACATGAGGCCTGATAGCCCTACTTGGGGTGAGTGGAAGGGCGTTGAGCTGTCGGCACAGAACCACAGGCAGCTCTTCATTCCTCGCGGTTTTGCGCATGGCTTCCTCGTGCTCTCGGCGGAGGGTGCGGAGTTCGCTTATAAGTGCGACGACGTGTGGCACGCAGATGACGAGGGTGGCATCATGTGGAGTGACCCCGCCATTGGTATCGAGTGGCCGGCGCTCGAGGGAGACGACAAGTTTGATCCCTCTAAGGTGATTCTCTCCGAGCGTGACAAGCATCATCCGTTGTTGGAGCACTACCGCTAGTTCGGTTTGACCACCCAACATACGCCCTCTTGTGTCAGCGGTTCTGCATATGGTGCGAATGTTGCGGAACTGGGTGCGTTGCGATGCCTAATCCTATAGACTGTATCTAATTGTGTCGATGGGGGAGAGATATGGTTCAGTTCAACGTACCGCCATACTACGGGACCGAGATGGACTATGTGCGCGAGGCAGCTGAGGTTAACCACAAGATTTGCGGGGACGGCCCCTTCACGCGTCGTTGCCATAAGTGGATGGAGCAGCGGTTCGCGGCGCAGAAGGTACTACTCACTACAAGCGGTACCACAGCGCTCGAGATGGCTGCCATTCTGAGCGGTGTCGGCCCTGGTGATGAGGTCATCCTCCCAAGTTTCACCTTTTCTTCTACTGCTACTGCATTCCAGTTGGTGGGTGCGACGCTTGTCTTTGTGGACGTGCGACCCGACACTATGAATATCGATGAGGCAAAGATTGAGGCTGCTATTACGGAGCGTACGCGCGTTATCGTAGTCGTTCATTACGCTGGTATCTCATGCGAGATGGACGCCATCCTCAAGCTGGCTCAGAAGCACAATCTCATGGTCGTCGAGGATGCCGCGCAGGGTGTTATGAGCACGTACAAAGGCCGGGCGCTTGGCACTATCGGTGACTTCGGCTGCTTTTCCTTCCACGAGACAAAGAACTACTCGATGGGCGAAGGCGGCGCGGTGCTCATCCGCGACGAGCGTCACAACGAGCTCGCCGAGATTATCCGTGAGAAGGGAACAAATCGCAGTCGCTTCTATCGCGGCCAGGTTGACAAGTACACATGGGTCGACCGTGGCAGCAGTTACCTGCCGAGCGACATGAACGCTGCGTACCTCTTTGCACAGCTCGAGCATGCGGACGAGATCAACGAGAGTCGTCGTGCCACATGGGAGTTCTATCACAAGGAGCTGCGTACGCTTGCGGAGGACGGCTTCATCGAGCTGCCGATCGTGCCTGAGGGCTGCGTTCACAACGGGCATCTCTACTATCTCAAGTGCCGTGACCTTGACCAGCGCACGCGCTTCATCGCCTTTATGCGTTCTCGTGGCATCGGATGTCCCTTCCATTACATTCCGCTGCACTCGTCGCCTGCGGGCTTGCGTTTTGGTCGCTTCCATGGTGAGGATGCAGTTACTACGCGGGATTCCGAGCGCTTGACTCGTTTGCCGCTGTACTATGGCATGACTGACGAGGAACGCGTGGAGGTCGTGAACTCAGTCAAGGAGTTCTTTGTGGGCGAAGAGCCGTTCGTTTCGTAGCGTCCGCGCGTCCACACATGTCTACTTCTACGGTTCGGTTAGATTATCGAGCGGCACGGAGTTCTCAGAGGGGTCCGTGCCGCGTTTCTGTGTCCGGACAGATAGTTCGCTACTCCTTCTGGTTTGTGGCTGTGGCATGCATAGCCTTCTTTCCGCTCATCGTATACGGCAAAGGCCTTATCAACAACACCGACGGACTCCGCCAGCAGTTTGGGACATTTGTGGATGTGGGCAAGACGCTTCGTGAAGTATTGCGCGGCGTGGTGAAGGGGAGTGGACTGCATATCCCCGCCTACGACCTATCGATGGGCTACGGGAGTCCACGGGCATGGCCGTATGACCCCTTCATGTATCTCTCGGTGCTCTGTCCGACGCGTCTCGCGGAGGTGGCTTTCAACATCGTTGTCCTTGTGAAGTTGTGGCTCTGCGGTGTGGCGGTGTTGCCGCTTGCAAAGGAATTGGGAGCTTCGAAGCGATGGGGAGTTGTGGCTGGTCTCTCGTATGCGTTCTCGGGCGAGGGACTCAACTGCATGTTGCAGACGCAGTACCTCAACATCATGATTCTCTTTCCGTTGCTGGTGCTTGGGGCGCTGCGTCTGCTGCGCGGAGGTTCCTCGCGGCTCTATCTGCTTGTCGGTGGGGCGTTGGGCATCGTCTCGGGATGGTATGCCCTCTATATGGCCGAGTTGCAGATTGCGGTGATTGCGGCTGTCGTGCTCGGAGCGCGGAGGAGCTCGCCGCGTGAATGGGTTTCGATGCTGGGCCGCTTTCTGCCGGCAATTGCCGGGTCGTTGGCCATGTGCCTTCCGCGTCTGACCTCAGTGCTCAACATCGCCTCGCTCGACCGTGTGAGTGTGAGCTACGAAAAACCGCTCTTGTACTCGCCTACCTACTACCAGCGCCTTCTCTCGGGCTTTACGGGCGTGATGTTTGGGGAGCGGGACTGGTTCTTTGGCTTCGGTGCGCTCGGGTTACTCGGTGTGCTACTACTGTGGCTGGCTATGGAGCGTTCCGTGCTGGCGACCGCGCTCAAGGTGCTGCTCGCAATCGCTACGGTATTTGTCTGCGTTCCGTTCTTTGGTTCGCTCTTTAACGGGATGTCGTACGTCGCGAATCGTTGGGTATACGGGTACTCGTTGCTCGTGGCCTGCGTCATCGGGGTAGTGGGTACATCTCGGCTACCACTCACGAAGGCACGGATCGTACCAGTGGCCATAGCGCTTCTGGCGTATTGCGTGGCCGTCATCGCGCTGCCTGACGCCATCGGGATAGAGGCTCGTTGGCAGATGCTTGTTGCATGGGGGCTGCTTGCGGTGATGATCTCGCGAGATGAGATGGGCTTGCTTGATGGAGGTCCGTACGCCGCACTGCTCGCGGTGCTCGCAGCGCTGAGCTTAGGCACGAACTACGTCATGTTCATCGCACCGTATGGCACGAACTGGCAAGACGAACTCGTGCCTGCTGGTGAGGCGATTGATCGAACGGCGTTGAAGACCCCAGCGTCTCTGGCCGAGCCCTTTGCAGAAGACAAGCTCGTGCGCACTGACCGGTCAGTAGCGATGCATAGCGGCGTCCAAACAGAGGGTCTGCTGGCGCACCGTATCCTCAATACGTATGGCATCGACCTCTACTCCTCGCAGTACAACAATCGCGTCGATCGCTTCCATCGCGATCTAGCCCTCGCCGAGTCAGACATGCCAAACACCTACTCGTCGCTTGACCAGCGTGCGGCGCTCGAGGAACTGCTCGGCGTGGGACTGTACGTGACCACGCGTGAGGACGGCTTGCCGCTGCCCTATGGATTCTCGCATGACGTGACGGCGAGTCTCGTTACGGCAGAGGGCACTACCTGTGACCTCTACCTCGCAACGAGGCAGCGTGGAATTGCCCACGTTCTCACGCACGAGATGGACGAGGAGGACTATCGCACGCTTACGCCGCTACAGCGGCAGGAGGCGCTGCGTCAGGCTGTCGTGCTTGACGGGGCGGATGGGCAGAGTGGCTGGTCGTTTGCGCCTACGAGCAAGGAGGTCCCCTTTACAATCGAGCAGGTCGATGCGGGCATCGAGGTCGGCGATGGATACGTGGACGTACGTGAGGGGGGTACAAGCATTAGTCTCTCACTCGCCTCGTATTCGCCAAAAAGCGAGCTCTATCTATATGTGCGGAATCTCGCGTTGCACGAGGACAGGGGCATCTGGAACTTCGTGATAAGCATCGATGCAGGCTATTCGAGCGGTCAGGTGCGTATCTACACGCCTTTCTTTCACCTCTACGGTGGCAAGGATACCTGGCTTTGGAATGTCGGATATGCCAAGCAGGCTGCGAGACGTGTGACGCTCACCTTTGCAGAACCTGGGCGCTACACGTTCTCTGAGTTTGGCGTGTATGCTCAGCCCATGAAGAAGGATCAGATGAAGCTGGTTGATGGCGTCGAGTGGGATACGCTCGCAGACAGGCTCCGCTGTGAGGTCGATGCTACCAAGGAGGGGGAGCTGCTCCTTCTCACCGTGCCTTATGACACGGGATGGTCTGCGACGGTCAATGGCAAGGAAGCTGAGCTGCTGCTCGCTGATACGGCGTTCATGGCAGTACGCCTGCCCGAGGGTCATTGCAAGGTCGAGCTCGCGTATCGTTCGCAAACAAAAGTCTTTGAGCTGCTAGGGTTTGTGGCGACGGTAGTCTTTGTAGGTGACACCGTGCGAAGGCGGAAACGGTAGACACCGCTTCACATCCGCACCATGTAGTTAGGCTATTCTGTAGCCATGGTTCTTATG
>CACXDP010000174.1 GCA_902766445.1 uncultured Coriobacteriaceae bacterium | reverse complement strand
GGCGTTGTTGAGGAAGAGCACCTTGGCGGGCTCGATAAAGATGGCGAGTGCCGGCAGCAAGTGTGCGTTGACGAGCATTTCGACGCCGGACTGCAGGACCACCAGGATGGTGCCCATGAAGGGGCCAACGCCATAGTAGCCGCCGATCGCAAGCAGCATGCCCAGGATGCCGATCGAGAAGTTGTCGATGAGCATTTCGAGTCCGGCGGGCTTCCAGCCGTCCGCGAACTTATCCCAAGTCTTGATGACCCAGCCGGCCAGGGGACCCATGAGCATGGCGCCCATGAGCATGGTGTACTCGGATCCGACGACGGCACCCATGACGGCGATGGAGCCGATAACGCGGCCGCGCTGGCCAGCGATCATGAATCCGCCTTGCCCCGCAATCAATATGGGGAGCAGGAACTTAAGGATGGGGCTAACCATTTCCGCGAGTTGCGCGTTGGGGAGCCAGCCCGTTTCGATAAAGAGTGCCGTGAGGAAGCCCCAGGCGATGAACGCGCCGATGTTGGGCATGACCATGCCGCTCAGTGCCTTGCCAAACCTGGACACTGCCGCTCTGACGTCTGCCATGTGTTTCTCCTTCCACTGAAGTACGGTCAGTAAACAGATGTTGTTTCGACAATTGAAAATATACGACTTGCGATACAACAATTCAAGCCCTTTCTTCAAACTAATGTCATTCCACGAATATCATGCGGTAAACGGCACATAAAGAGCCCTTAACGGTAAACTGCATTCCATTTTTTAGTTGACCTGACTTTTTGAGACGAAAGTATTGACATTGTTGTTTCTAATAATAGAATGGATGACAGATGTTGAATCGACCACAAAGATGCAACTGCGGACTACCGGAAGAAAGAAAGGAAACTCACATGAAGGCAAAGGCAGTCAGACTTCACGCAGCAATGGATCTGAGGCTCGAGGAGTTCGAGCTTCCCCCAATCAAAGACGACGAGATGCTCGTTGAGGTCGTCTCCGACTCCATCTGCATGAGCACCTACAAGATGGCAAAGCTGGGGACCGATCACAAGCGCGTCCACGCCGACGCCGCCGAGCATCCGCCCATCACCGGACACGAGTTTGCCGGCAACATCGTAGAGGTTGGCGCCAAGTATGCTGACAAGTACAAGCCCGGCCAGAAGTTCACGATTCAGCCCGCCATCAACTACAAGGGCTCCATGGACTCCCCTGGCTACTCCTATGAGTTCTGCGGCGGCGACGCCACGTACTGCATCCTCCCGCAAGAGATTTTTGCCACCGACAGCTTCCTCGTCTATGAGGGCGAGGCCTACTACCAGGCGTCACTCGCCGAGCCGCTGAGCTGCTCGATTGGCGCCCTCAACGCCGCGTATCACACTCAGATGGGCGTCTACACGCACGAGATGGGCATCCGCGAGGGCGGCAACCTGGCCATCACCGCTGGTGCCGGCCCGATGGGCCTTGGCGCGCTGACCTATGCGCTGCACCGCGACCGCAAGCCCGGCCTCCTCGTGGTTACCGACATCAATCAGGATCGTTTGGACCGCGCTGCGAGCCTCTTCCCGCCCGAGGAGGTCAAGGAGGAGACCGGAGTCGAGCTGCACTTCGTGAACACGGGCAACATGGAGGACCCCGTGGCCGAGCTGCGCGCCATCACGGGTGGCAAGGGCTACGACGACGTGCTGTGCTACGCGCCGGTGGCGGCGGTCATCGAGCAGTCGAGCGCCATCTTGGGCCGTGACGGCTGCCTCAACTTCTTTGCTGGCCCCACCGACACCGCCTTTAGCGCTCCCATCAACTTCTACGACGTGCACTACAACTCCACACACGTTATGGGCACCACCGGTGGCAACACGGCCGACATGGTCGAGTCGCTCGAGCTCACGGCAGCCGGTCGCATCGACCCCGCCGTCATGGTTACCCATATCGGCGGTCTCGACGCTGCTGCTGAGACGACCTGCAACCTCCCCGGCATTCCGGGTGGAAAGAAGCTCATCTATACGCATATCTCCATGCCGCTCGTGGCTCTTGACGAGCTGCGCGACAAGGCGGCCGAGGACGAGCGTTATGCCGGACTCGCCGATATCGTCGAGGGCAACAACGGCCTCTGGTGCCCCGCTGCTGAGCGTTATCTGCTCGAGAACTGGACCGACTAGTTCAAGTCGTTTGAATGAGCGCGCAGCAGGGAGTATCGCTCTCTGCTGCGTTTTGCTTTCGTTTTAATTCTCTCTTTATATAGAGACTTTCCTTTGTGCAACTGTTGAGCTTCATTTCATATGATAGATTGGAGGTAGGATGGAAGAATCGGAAGGCAGTACCATGGCCATGGCAGAGCGCCGTGAGCGCATCGTCGACTTCATAAACAGCGAGGGAACCGTCACGTTCTCTCAGCTCAAGCAAGCTTTTCCTGACGTGAGCGAGATGACGTTGCGCACCGACCTCAAGACGCTCGACAAGCAGCGCCTTATCATTCGGGTTCATGGTGGTGCCAAGTCGGTGGGATTTGCCGTCGGTACTGACGATCTGCTGGCACGGCGGGTGGGACGACGTTCGGTAGAAAAGACCACGATTGCACAAAAGGCTTCCGAGCTCATACGACCGGGTCGCACCATCTTCATCGACTCGGGAAGCACGACGACCGCACTCGCCTCGGTCATGGAGGACATGGAGCTGCTGGTCTTTACCAATTCGCTGACGGTGGCCTCTGAGCTTGCCCGCTTGGAGCGCGCGAAGACGCTTGTGATAGGGGGGCGCCTCAATCGGTACTCAAAGAGCACCATGGGTGCGCGCGCCATAGAGTCGGTGCGGTCGCTGACGTTTGACCAAGTGTTTTTGGGCGTGACGGGCTATCAGCGTGGCGAGGGCTTCTCGTGCGGATCTGACGACGAGGCAGTGTTCAAATCCACGCTCGTCAAACGGGCTCACAAGTGCTTCGTACTCATGGATTCGAGCAAAGAGGGTCGTCCCTCAACGTTTAGGGTATGCGGTCTTAGGGATGTGCATACCGTAGTGTCCGATGGCGGGCTGTCCGATGACTTCGCCGCTGCCTGCGAAGAGGCGGGCGTCATACTGCTGTAAGACGTACGAAAGGGGCAGTCCCTTGGGTACCGAGGGGACTGTCCCCTCAGTCCCGGTGCCAAAGGGGATTGCCCCTTTCGCATACCACATACGCTCCTCTAGGTTTCTATTCACGTTTGAGGGATGGAATCCGCAAGGGACTTTGCTATAAATTTAAGCATAAGTCAAGAGAAGGAGCGAGTGAAATGAAGGAACAAGCACCTGCTGCCAATGATGCGGCCAAACTTCAGCCGTATCTCTCACCGCTGGCAGTTTGGGCCCTATCGGTTGGCTCGGCCATAGGTTGGGGCTCCCTTGTTGTCACCAGCAAATCCTACCTTTCCCAGGCGGGGCCAATGGGCTCTGTCCTCGGTCTGCTCATCGGATTTGCCATGATGCTCATGGTGTCAAGCCACTATCATTTTTTGGCCAACCGGTATCCGAGTACGGGAGGCCTATACAACTACGTAAAGCATGTCTTTGGCTATGACCGTGCCTTCCTCATCGCTTGGTTCATGTTCCTTATCTACATCTCGATCTTTTGGGCTAATGCCACAAGTGTCCCTTTGTTTGCACGATATTTCTTGCGAGCTGTGTTTAAGCAAGGGTATCTCTTTACGGTATTTGACTATGAGGTCTACCTCGGAGAAGCCGTGGTGACACTGGTGGTGATGTGGCTCGTTGGCTTATTGTGCATGAAGACCAAAAGGGCTACCGCTCGAATCATGGTAGTGATGGTGCTGCTCTTTACCGCTGGCATTACTCTTAGCTTTGCCGTTGCCATGTTGGGACACGGCGGTACCGGAATGAGCATGAGCCCGGCCTTCGTTCCGGACAAAAACGCTCTACAGCAGGTTATGCGCATTGCCTTTATCTCGCCCTGGGCCTTCATTGGGTTTGAGACCATTTCTCATTCGGCTGAGGAATACAAGTTCGAGCACGGCAACATGTTCCGCATTCTCGTTACGGCCGTGACTGTCACCACTGCGTTGTATGTCTTTGTGATCCTTCTGAGCGTTACCGCTTATCCGGAGAACTGCAGTGGTTGGCTCGACTACATCAGTCGATTGGATGAATTTGAAGGAATCGCTGGACTGCCGGCGTTCTATGCGGCGAACCATTATCTCGGTTCAGCTGGAGTCAATATCTTGATGGTGTCCCTGATGGCACTGGTGCTTACCAGCCTGATAGGCATGTTGCGTGCCGTAAGCCGTCTGTGTTTTGCCGTGGCGCAGGACGGCATTCTGCCCAAGCGTTTTGCCAAACTCAACGACAAGCGGATTCCCGTTAACGCCATCCTTTTGGTGTTGCTCGTATCTCTGCCTATACCGTTCTTGGGCAGAACGGCGATTGGGTGGATCGTGGACACCACCACAATCGGCGCCACCATGATCTATGGCGCGGTTTCTATAACGGTGTTTAAGGTTTCGGGACAGGAGGGCGTTAAAGGGAATCGTATAATCAGTAGTATCTGCCTGCCCATCCTAGTCATCTTTGCAGTATTCCTGCTTTTGCCAAGTGCTTTTTCAGACTATACCATAGAAACAGAGACATACGTGCTGTTGGCCGTCTGGTCGTTTTTGGGACTGTTCTACTTCAGCTTTGTTATCCGAAAGGATGAGGAGAGGAAGTTCGGGAAGGCCATCGTTGTTTGGCTTGCCCTGCTCGTCTTCATCGTCATGATGGCCATGACTTGGGCGGAAAGGTTGAACGAATCGAGGGAAAACGCCATCGTGGCAGAGATTGCCAGCTACATGGATGGTACGGCGGACACCGAGATTCTCGCACAGAGCCAAGACGAATTCCTCGCTACGCAGCTCGCACGGCTTCACGAAGCAGACAACATTAGCATATTTGTTATCGTTGGATTGTTCGGCGTGTCTCTCGTTGTCATGTTTTTGAATTATACGTACATGCAAAAATGGGAGGCGAAGGCAAAGGCGGAACGAGACAAGGCTCACAATGTGGCGATGACCGACCCGTTGACCGGAGTAAAGAGCAAGCATGCGTTCCTGTTGCAGCAGAAGGAAATCGATGCTGCCATAGAAGGCGGGACGGTAGACGAGTTCGCCGTCGTCGTCTGTGACGTGAACGGTCTGAAGGTCATCAACGATACGCTGGGCCACAAAGCGGGTGACGAATACATTCAAAGCGCGTGCAGGATGATATGCGAGATCTTCCAGCACAGTCCGGTTTATCGAACCGGCGGAGACGAGTTCGTCGCCATTCTTCGTGGGCGTGATTACCTCATCAGGAAGGAACTGGTTCTGGCGCTGCATGACCGCTCCGTGATGCATATCAGCACGAACGAAGTCGTCATTTCGGGCGGTCTCTCGGATTTCAAGCCAGGAGAGGACACCAGCTTCCATGATCCGTTCGAGCGGGCGGACCAGTTGATGTATGAGGAAAAGAAGTTGCTGAAAGGCATGGGCGCTGTCACGCGGGAGGATGCTGAGGAGGCCGCAAAGCCCCTATTCCCGGCAGATGAAGACGCAGAGATTATGCGCCTGAAGCGCCACGTGCTTATCGTCGAGGATGAGCAAATCAATCAGATGATGCTGGGAACCATGCTCGGGGATAGCTACGAAATACTCTATGCCTCTGACGGAATCGAGGCGCTGGAGCAGGTCAAAGCCCATAAGGATGAGCTGGCCATCGTGCTGCTGGACCTGCGGATGCCGCGGATGGACGGCATGGAAGTGCTGGGGGTGATGAAGGAAGAGGATGAGCTCAAGGGGATACCGGTCATCGTCTTGACGGCTGACCAGAGTGCTGAGGTGGACTGCCTCAGGGTCGGGGCCATCGACTTCATTCCCAAACCCTATCCTTCCATCGAAGTCGTCCAAGCCCGTGTCAACCGGTGTATCGAGCTTTCGGAAAAGCGCAACATCATCCAGTCCACTGAGCGCGACAGTCTGACGAATCTGTTTAACCTCGACTACTTCCTCCGCTATGTCCGGATGTACGACCAGCATTACAGCGATATGCCGATGGATGCCATCGTGCTCGACGTCAATCGTTTCCACATGCTAAACGAGCGCTATGGAAAGCAGTATGGAGACGGCGTGCTCGCCCGGATCGGAAAACGCGTCCGCGAGATATCCCGTGAGCTTGGCGGCGTTTGTTGCCGTCGCGAAGCGGATGTGTTCCTCATCTATTGCCCCCATGCGGAAGACTACGAGAGCGTTCTCGAAAAGGCGTCCGAGGGACTTGTGGATGAGGATGTGTCGAAGAACCGAGTCCGCCTTCGCATGGGCGTGTATTCGGAAGTTGATAAATCGCTCCAGATCGAGCGCCGCTTTGACTACGCGAAGATTGCCGCAAATACCGTTAGGAGCGGTTACCAGAAGGCAATCGGTATTTATGATACGAAGATGCACGAGGCGGAGCTGTTTAGGGAGCGTCTGCTGGAAGACTTCAAGCCGTCCCTCGAAAGCGACCGCTTCACGGTGTACTTCCAGCCCAAGTATGACATCCGTCCCGAAAACCCCGTTCTGGCCAGTGCGGAAGCTCTCGTGCGCTGGGATCACCCGGAACTCGGGCTCATCAGTCCCGGAGTCTTTATTCCGCTGCTTGAGGACAATGGCCTCATACTCGACCTGGATCAGTTCGTGTGGCGCGAGGCGGCGAAAAGGATTCGGGAGTGGAAGAACCGCTTTGGCTTTGCCGTGCCGGTGTCGGTGAACGTGTCGCGCATCGATATGCTGACGCCAAATTTGAAGAGCATCTTTAAGGAAATCCTGGAGACCTACGAACTCAGCGCAGATGACCTAATGCTGGAGATTACCGAGTCCGCCTACACCGGCGATTCGGACCAGGTGATCTCTACCGCCAAGGAACTGCGCGGGATGGGCATGGGCTTCCGTATAGAGATGGATGACTTTGGAACGGGGTATTCGTCTCTGGGCATGCTGTCACGTCTCCCGATCGACGCGCTGAAGCTGGACATGAGCTTTATTCGCAGTGCCTTTGGAGAGACAAGGGACGTGCGCATGATCGAGCTGATCATCGACATCGCGGATTATCTGCATGTGCCGGTTGTGGCTGAGGGCGTCGAGACCGAAGAGCAGTATATGGTTTTGAAGGCCATGGGCTGCGATTATGTGCAGGGATACTACTTCTCCAGGCCGGTGCCGCATGAGGAGTTCGACCACTTCATTTCTGAGCGCGCTCAGATAGAGGTCGAAGTATCGCCGTCGACCAAGAAGACCTATATGAGTATCTCCAAGGCGCTGACCAGTGATTTCGAGAGCATCTTCTACGTGGATGTCGTGACGGCCTATTACCTTGAGTTTTACATGGGCAAGGATGGCGATCTGGAGATTCGTCCTGCAGGAACAGATTTCTTTGCGGACGTAACGAAGAAGCTGCTCGAGGGTGTAAGCGATGCCGATGCCCAGAGGGTGAAGGAGGCAACCAGCAAGGCAAACCTGATTCACCTGGCCGAGCAGGAAGAGCCTCTTGCCCTAACGTTCTGTAAGGAGATAGGCGGTGCGGCAACGCCGTATTCGCTGCAAACGATAAAGACGCGGGAAAGCGACCACCATCACATAGTGATTGGCGTGCGGCAGGAGTAAGGCGACCACGTCAGCATGCAAGGGCGGTCCCCCAGCGATTGCGCCGGGGGACCGCTTTTT
>CACXDP010000173.1 GCA_902766445.1 uncultured Coriobacteriaceae bacterium | reverse complement strand
GGGGCCTTCTTTGCTTGGTACCAAGTGGTGTTCTCGCTTGTGGACATGCTGAGCCCTCCACCTTCTCTCTGAAGGAAATGAAAAAAGTAACGGACACAACGACTGTCGGCCAAGGTAAGCATACCACAGAGATAATCGCACTTGACGTATGGCTGGCATTGCGGTATCTCTTGAATCGGCAGTCGTTGTGCTGGTTACTTTTCCACTCTCAAGGGGGAGGTGTGGGTTCGAATCCCACCAGGCGCACCATTCTTGCATTCCTACACGCGCCTGTAGCTCAGTTGGCAGAGCGCCCATAGTTTACCAGTGCGTTGGACAGCCACGTGGGACAATGGGGACGGGGGCGTTTGTCCTTCAAGGACAAACGCCCCCGTCCCCATTGTCCCGTCCCTTTACGGTAACATATGAGGGTTACCAACAGACAAGGAAGTTTCCCATGCTGATCGACAGTGTTGCCAGCCAGCTGCTTTCCGCCCCCGACCTGCGTGACTTCATGCGTGACCTTCGCGAGGGCGAGGATGCGTCCATCACGCTCGGGCAGAGCGCCCGACCCCTCATGGTCGCGTCGCTCTGGGCTCACGATCCGCGTCCGTGCCTGCTCGTCGTAGCGGGAGAGGATTCGGCCGACAGTACGGCTAGAGCGCTCGCCGCATGGCTTGGGCGCGACGTGGTGGCGCGCTACCCTGAGCGCCGCGACTGGCCATGGGCTGACAAACCTGCCGATGATGGTGTCGTGGGCGCGCGTTGTGCCGCCATCGAGCGGCTTGCCTTGGGGGAGAAGTGCCTGGTGGTGGCGTCGGCGCGTTCGCTCTTGCGGCGCGTCCCACCGGTGGGAACGGGATACTATGCTGGCGCGACCTTCTCGGTGGGCGACGAGATTGAGTTCGACGAGGTACCGCGCCTGCTCGTGAGCATGGGCTACAACGATGCGGGTGATGCCGACGCGCCGGGCAACTTCCACGTGCACGGCGACACGGTGGACCTCTATCCCGCTCAGGCGACGGCGCCCATTCGCATGGAGTTCTTTGGCGACGAGATCGATCGCATACGGGCCATGGTGCCTTCTACCGGCCAGACCATCGGCGAGTTGGAAGAAGTTCGCGTGGTACCATGTCGCGAACTTGCGCTCACGGACGAGACGGTAACGTGTGCGGATCGCGGTCTCTCGCATCAGGCGCGCACAAGCAAACAGATCGCAGCGGATTTGGAGCTTATCGACCAGCGGTCGAACGCTCCGCACCTCGACCGCTATCTACCCGACCTATATGGTGGCAAGACGGCTTCGCCCTTGGAGCACCTTTCGAAGGATGCGGTCGTGATGCTCATCGAGCCACGTGCTCTCTTTGACGACTGCGCGCATGCCTACGACGAGATAGTGCATGCGGCAGGTGCTGCGGGCGTGGGGACCGAGGGGCTGTTCACGTCGCCCAAGGAGCTCGACTTTGGTACGTATCAGCGCGTGACCTTTGCCTCGATGGCTAGGCTCGGCGCGGGCACCGCGTCCGCACGCACAGGCGTGGCGCGCACCAGTCGCGGGAGAGTTGCTCGCATTGCCTCTCCCGCTCCGGCGGCCTCCGGGACGCAACTTGCCGTGCAGCAGCCAGGAATCTCTGGCGCGGACTCGAAGCTGCTCGGTCGTGTGCGTCAGCTCGTGCGTGACAACTCCGCGATTGTTTTTGCCATACCTGATCGCGGGGCGCGGGAGCACATGGAGCTTCGCTTCTCGGACGAGTCCATCCCCTTCGTGGAATGGCTCGGGTCTACCGATGCTACCAAGTCGCGGCAACATCTGGAAATGGGGGTTGTCACCTTTGTGGATGCACCCGTCCCCTCGGGCGTCATCGTGCCCGCAGCACATTTGGCCGTACTCACGGTGGGCGACCTCACGGCACGCATGGCGAAGCGGCGCCGGGCACAGCGCGTGGATGTCACCAACGTGACCTTTCCCTTCAAGCCGGGAGACTACGTGGTACACGCCACTCATGGCATTGCGCTCTTTTCAAACATCGTGCGCCAAGAGGTTGGAGGTCGTGAGCGCGACTATTTCCTGCTTGAGTATGCCAACGCCGACAAGCTCTACGTGCCGCTCGAGCAGGTTGACCGCATCACGCGCTATGTGGGGCCAGACGGATCGAGTCCGCGCCTCACGCGGCTCAACACAGCCGACTGGAGTCGTGTCACTGGCAAGGCGCGTCGCAGTGCAAAGAAGCTCGCCTTCGACCTCGTGGACCTCTATACCCGTCGCAGCGCCGTGACGGGGCATGCGTTCTCGCCCGACGTGCCGGCGCAGATTCAGATGGAGGAGAGCTTCACCTACGAGATGACTCCG
>CACXDP010000172.1 GCA_902766445.1 uncultured Coriobacteriaceae bacterium | reverse complement strand
GTCGGTGAAGGGCGTGAGACCCCTGCGGAACGAGCGCAGCATCATGTTGTCGGTGAGGTCCATGTTGCCCACGAGGCCCATGCCCAGCCGGTCTTCCGGTACGAAGGAAAGCACGACGCCCATGTCGGCAATCTTGAGCGGATCCATACCGATGAGCTGCTCGGTGACTCCATCATCCACGTTGTATGTGATACTACCGCTCTCCACCGGCTGCAGACCGGCGATGGCCTCAAGCAGCTCCTTCTGGCCAGATCCGGAGATGCCCGCAATACCCAGAATCTCTCCGGTAAAGATAGAGAACGACACGTCATCGAGTTTGGTGATGCCCTCGCGATTCTTTACCGTGAGGTTCTGCACGCGAATCCGCTCCATGCGATACTTCATCTCGGGGTCAGGCCGGTCGATGTTGAGCGTCACCTGATGGCCGACCATCATGTTGGTCATCTCCTGCGTACTGGCTTCAGCGGTGAGCATCTCACCGACGTATTCGCCACGCCTCAACACCACCACGCGATCGCTGATGTCCTTCACCTCGTTGAGCTTGTGGGTGATGATGATAATCGCCTTGCCATCGTCACGCATGTTGCGCAGGACGGCAAAAAGCTTGTCAGTTTCCTGCGGCGTAAGCACAGCCGTCGGTTCGTCAAGAATCAGGATCTCGGCCCCGCGATACAGGAGCTTGACGATCTCGACCGTCTGCTTTTGCGAGACGGACATGTCGTAGACCTTCTGCTGCGGATCGACGTCGAAGCCGTAGGCATCGCAGATCTCCTTGATGCGCGCCGCAGCTGCCGCAAGATCGAGCGGCCCGTCTTCCTTGAGGCCGAGAACGATGTTTTCCGTGGCGCTAAAGACGTTCACCAGCTTGAAGTGCTGGTGAATCATACCGATGCCATACCCGAAGGCGTCCTTGGGCGAGCCGATATTTGCTGGTACACCGTCTATCTCGATGGATCCGCTGTCTGGGTAGTAGATGCCCGAAAGCATGTTCATGAGGGTGGTCTTCCCGCTGCCGTTCTCGCCCAGAAGAGCCAGAATCTCTCCGCGGTTGATGTCCAAGCTGACGTCGCGATTGGCCTGGACGGTCCCGAAGGACTTCGAAATGCCGCGCAGCCGCACGGCCGGTTGTTTAGCGCACATAATCCCTTTTCGGTCGAAGATGCCGCAAGCTGATATGAGGGGCAATGGGGGACAGTCCCCCAGTACCGGGGACTGTCCCCCATTGCCCCAATTAAAAGCAGTTCTTAGAACGAGGTGTCGAGCAGCTTGATGCCGTCGATCGTCGCGTCGAAGTACGGAGCGGAACGGTACTCGGACTCATGGAGGAAACCGTCGTAGACGATCTTTGTACCATCCTCAAAGGTCGGGTCGGTAGCCTCCTGCGGCTTAAACTCCGTGACCTCCTTGCCGTCAATCGTGAAGGTAGAGGTGTCATAGGCGTGACGCGTTCCGTCGATCAGCTCGGCCTTGGCCGCGTCGATGGCATCCTGGGTGCCCTTAGCCGCCGCCTGGTCGTTGACCTCCGTGAGCTCGACGGAGCCGGTATCAAGCGTGCCGCACCAGTCGGTGTCGAAGCTCTCGCCATTCATGACGGCGCCGATGGAGTACTCGAAGTACGGAGCCCAATTGATGCGGCTCGAGACGATGAAGGTGTTGGGGCAGGCGTCAACGGTGGAGCCGTTGTAGCTCACGTTGGGGACTTTGGCCGTCTCGCATGCGGTGGGGGCGCCCATGGAGTCAGCATGCTGGCTGATGAGGACGCACTTGCCCTTGATGAGCTTGTTTGCGGCCTCCTTCTCGGCCGTCTCGTCGTACCAGGAGCCCGTGAAGGTGACGTCCATGGTGACGGAGGGACACACGCTCTTTGCGCCCAGGTAGAAGGAGCTGTAGCCACTCACGACCTCAGCATAGGTAAAGGCGCCGACATAGCCCATCTTTGCCTCGGACTCCTTGATGTCGCCAGCCTCGATCATCTCGTTGAGCTTCATGCCCGCCGCGATACCCGCGAGATAGCGGCCGTCGTAGATAGCTGCGAAGGCGTTGTGGTAGTTGCTAAGGCCCTCGGTATGGGCCTTGGTGCCCGTCGCGTGCGCAAACTGCACGTCGGTGAACTCCTTGGCAGCCTTGATCATGAAGTCCTCATGGCCAAAGCTGTCAGCAAAGACGTAGGTACAGCCCCTGTCCACCAGGTCAGCGGCCGCCTCATAGCAGGCCTCGCCCTCGTCGATGTTTGTCATGATGAAGTAGTTGTCCTCGGAGATGCCCAGCTTCTCGCAGGCCTCCTTGGCGCCATTGATGAAGTTGAGGTCGTAGGTGGAGTTCTCGTCGTGCAAGCAGATAAAGCCCACCTTGATGCCGTCGCTCGTAGCGGCAGTCTCCGTGCCGCCCTCGCTCCCGCCACCACATGCGGTAAGCGCAAACGTCGCGCCACCGACCAGACCGGCGGTGATGAACGAACGACGACCCATGACCATCTTGTTTGAAACCTTCATACTCTTCCCTTCATGAACACAGTCGGAACGAAACGTTCCCTTTCTTTATGCACGGAAGACAATCGAGCCCTCCGTCATAGACTCTATGGCCGCAAGGGCCTCAACTTGAATGCCCCGCGCACGCAACATGTCACCAGCACCCGAGAAGCACTTCTCCACGGCGACAGCCACGCCTACGAGCTCGGCACCAGCCTGCTCGCAGAGGGCCATCAGGCCGCGCAGCGCATTGCCGCTCGCCAAGAAGTCATCCACGAGGAGGACGCGGTCGTCGGCGGTCAGGTAGTCACGGCTCACCACGACGTGATAGTCCTCATCATGCGTGAACGAATGGACCACCGTCGAGTACACGCTGCCGTCCACATTTGACGTGCGGTGCTTTTTTGCAAAGAGAACGGGCACGCCCATGGACATGCCCGCCGCTGCGGCTATCGCAATACCACTCGCCTCGATGGTAAGTATCTTTGTGACGCCCTTCCCCTCAAAGAGATGGCTAATCTCCTCGGCCATCTGGCCTAGGAACTCGGTGTCGATGTTTTGATTGAGAAAACTTCCAACCTTGAGGATGTCGCCGGGCAGAACCTTGCCCTCCCGGAGAATCTTCTCTTCCATGAGCTTCATCGCAGTGGACTCCCCCTGCCTTTGGCCGATGAACATCTTGCATGATAAAGCAAATTGTGTCATTTGCAAATGAAGGTTGTGCCATGCCCCATATCCACACACGCCATACGTTCACGAACCGGCTAACGGAACGCATATAAATCGTGCGCCGATGATTACCACTTGCGATGGGGACGGGGATTCGTGAGCTTGTCGATGCAGAGAGCCAGCTCGCCCAGGTACATGTGCTCGCGATAGTTCTCCACCCAGCGCAACTCGGGCACGTAGGCCATCGGAATGGTGCGCCACAGCCACTCGCGCAGCTCGTCCATGTCGCGCACGAGCGGAGCCGCCACATAGATTGCGTCAGGCGAAACGGTGCAAATGCTTGCGGCCAAGTAGCTTGACACAATCTCCGTCATGCCCTCATAGGACCATACCAGCTCGTACGGGTCAGCCGTAAAGTTAAGAAGACCAGCGAGGGGCTCGAGCTCACCCGCATAGTTGAGCCGACCCTTGAGCAAATGGCCATCGGCAACGATGCCCTCTCCGCAGCCCAGCCACCCCGTCTGCTGAATGTGCAAGACGACCGTGTCGAATTCTTCCTGGCTCATATAGACGCCCATGGCCGCAGCGTTGGCGTCGTTGTCCATGTAGACCTCGATACCGTAGCGTCGCTCGAGCTCGCGCCCGATGTCATAGTCGCGCAGGTCGGATGCGGGCATCGACACGGACTCGCGGTTCACGATACCCGGCATAGCAATGCCCACCGCATCGAGCGAGCGCACGTCGATGCCGTCCACCTTGACCGTGGCGAGCACGTCCTCGATGTCGCGGAAGCTCACATGACGCTTGTAGACCATGCCATCGGCGACGATTTCCTTGCCCTTAAAGACGCGATAGCCGATAGCGGAGGAGTCGGCGCGTTTTACCACCGAGACCACCATGACGTCCTTGGTGTCGTCGATGGGGCGCACGATCTTGAGGTTTCGCTCGGCTTCCGAATGCACCACGCCCTCGCTCATCGCGTCGAGAAGCAGATGCAACGTAGCATTGACGTCGAAGCGCGCAAAAATCTCCCCAGGTATCTCAATGACCGTCGCGTTGGGATAGGCATCCTGCGCATCCTTACGGCGGTATCCGAGCTGCGGTGCAACCATCACGACGTCATAGCTGCCCTTCTGCGAGATGGCGACATCTAGTGGCGCTGCCGTGAAATCGTAGTGCAGCGAGAGGGATTCGGCCAAGGCGTTGAGCTTGTTTTGGTACATGATGGAGGTGACGCCCGCCTGACAGCACAGCAGCACCCGCCGTGCGACGCGCCGGTCGGTATGCTCGAGCGCGTCGGTCATCTCGAGGAACATCTCCTGCGCGCGGAGCTCGTCGTTGAGCTCGAAGCGCACGCGAAACATCGGCGCACCGTCGATCTTTCGCACGATGCGCATCTCCACGATTTCGGGAGCATCCTTCTGCGGATGGAACGTAATCTTGCCAAACATCGTGCGGGTCGCGAGGCTAATGTGCTCGTTGTCGGTCCACGTGATGGTACAGCCCATGATGCGACGCGAAAGAACCCACTCGCGGTAGTGCTTGCCGATGCCCTCGATGCCGATCCACGACTCCTGGCAGTAAGGCAGATGCCTGTGTACGCGACCGTCGGGCAGCTGTCCCAACCGCACCACTTGGTTGTAGAGCACACAATGGTGCCTATCCCGCAGCATGATGTCATCGTGGTAATGGCCGGCATACCACATCTTGAGACGAGATCGATCGAGCCGTTCGTCGACACGCTGCAGGTAGGCGGACAGGGCGTCATCCTGCTCACGACTCGGATCGTAGTGTCGTGCCATCGCGAAACGTCGCAAGTTGCGCGGCACATCATGGGAAAAGACGTAGTCCACCGAGAAGTTCACGCGCTCGAGATTTGCCCAGCCCTCGTCCATCTCCTCTTGACTCGGAACTTCGCGTGGCCACCAGCTCACACCCTGCACGCGGCTCTGTATGTCGTGAGAGGGAGCCCCGCCCATGCAGAACCATCGACCGTCGCGGCCCATCTCATAAATCTGACCGCGCAGCAGGTGGATGACGTTGCAGGTTCCAGGCAGTCGCGCAACCTTGCCACCTCGCCACGTGCTCACGGGGAAGCTATCGAGCAGGTCGTAGTTCTCGTGATTGCCATCGACAAAGACCGTCGTCCACGGGCGGGCATCCAGCCAGTCGATGAAGAACTTCTCCTCGAGGCGAATGGGGTTGTTCCACACGAGGCCGAAATCGCCGCAAATCATGAGGATGTCGCTACGCCGGAGCTTAGTGCCCTCGGGCCAGCGCTCGGGTGTGAGCTTGCCGATGTCGAGCCAGCCGTGGATGTCGCCCGTCACGAATACCGCCATGAGTCCACACCTCTTTCGCCTCCTCGCAGACGCCCGCACGAATGATGGCGCGACTCGTCTGCATGACCCGAACGTCAATCGTTGCCACGTGCGATCTTTAGCAGTATCCTCGCAAACGCGACGCCAGTTCCCAGACACACCAAGGCACGCAGCACCGTCACCACGTAGTAGGTCGTCTGCCCCATCGCCTCAACAAGAGCCGCCGATCTCTCGGGATCCATCAACTCTCGAACCGCATCGACAGCGTAATACAGGCAGAATGCCACGACTACGCCATACAGGACTAGCTGCACCTCGCGACTCTGCATAAACGAGTTCCAGCCATTGTTGTGCGCACCATTGCGTCCGTTGCCATCCGCCATCTCGCACCCCCGTCACGTCATCTTCCATACTAGCACTGTCTTCGCATGATAGTATGAAAGGTAGTATTTGTCCTGCGTGAAAAGGAGTCCCCCATGGGCAAAATCGTGTTTCTGGATGTTGACGGCACGCTCATCGACTATGACGCAATCTGCCCCGAATCGGCCGCAAAGGCCGTCGAGCTTGCGCGCGCCAACGGCCACAAGGTGTACATCTGTACCGGCTGCTCCAAGGCCGAGATCGCACAGCGCGACCTGCCCGAACTCGACGGCATGATCGGCGCGAACGGCGGCTACGTGGAAGACGCCGGCGAAGTCGTCATGCACCAAGCCCTCACCGTCGAGCAGGTAAAGCACATCGTCGATTGGTGCAACGAGCGCCACCTTGGCTTCTACCTCGAGGCAAACAGCGGCATGTACATCAACAGCTGGTTCGTTGAGCAGGCACCCGAGACCATGAAGAAGTACGCCATGGGCAAAGGTGCGAGCGAGGAGCAGGCGGAAGGCGCTGGCCAGGCCTTCATTGACGGCATGACCCGCACCGATGACCTGTATCGCGACGACGTCAACAAGGTCAGTTTCATCCTCTCCAGCTACCAGGACCACCTGGACAGCATCGTCGAGTTCCCCGACATGGAGTGCAACACCTGGGGCGGCAAG
>CACXDP010000171.1 GCA_902766445.1 uncultured Coriobacteriaceae bacterium | reverse complement strand
GCCGAGCTGACCATCGAGACGAGCGTGCCCTGCGTCCCGTTCGTTGACTTCCGGTTTGACTTTCCCAAGTCGGGCGGCGGCATGCTGCGCAGCAAAGCGAAGATGAGACAGGAGGCCGACGAGGAGCTCTCTGGCATTCTGGGCAGGAAGGCGTCGGAGACCAGAAGGCGCGTCGTCCCGCGATTCAACGACCTGATGGAGTTCAACCCGTATTCCGCGAGCACCGCTGACGAGTATCCCGAGACCGTCGAGAGCATCTTCGGCAGGCCTGACTGACGGGGGGCTGGGTTCGCGACGGCTCTCACATATAGACGAGATTCTTTCGAGACATGGTCATGCTACTCTTCCTCCTCAAAGATAAAGACTTCCTCAATGGTGAGTCCAAACCGTGCGGCAATCTTGTGGGCCAAGAAAATCGAAGGGTTATAACGCCCGCGCTCGAGTGAGATGATCGTCTGCCGCGAGACGCCTATCTCGTCGGCTAGGCCTTGTTGGGTGAGGCCCTGGCTGCTTCTGAGTTCGGCGATGCGGTTCTGCATCTCGCCTCCTAGATGTAAAGCAAACTTTACATCTAGGCGCCGCCGGGCAGAACGCTCGTGCGCAACGAGAAGCATCCTTTCACGGTGGTGTTTGCAAAGGGCTCACATTCCCGTAGATATCTCGTTACGTGGGAAATTGAGATTCTGCATACCCTTAGTTTCGTGTAAAATGTGCATCTGCTAACCCTTAGTTTCGTGATGCAATGAGGTGAACGTGTTTACCAGGAAGGCCTACGGCAAGCTGCTCGATTGGAAGAAGAAAGGCGGGAAGACCGCCATGCTCATCGAGGGGGCGCGACGCGTGGGCAAGACCACGATATCGCAGGAGTTTGCACGACGGGAGTACGAGAGCCACCTCTACATCGACTTCTCGCTGCCGCAACCCGACGTGAGGAGGCTCTTCGCCGAACAGATCGCCAACGTGCCCGCCTTCCTCAACCAGCTGCAGATCATTACCGGCACGCGACTGCGCGAGCGAGAGTCGCTGATCGTTTTCGACGAGGTGCAGGGATTTCCCGAGGCGCGTCAGGCCATCAAGCACTTGGTCGCCGACGGTCGGTTCGATTATCTGGAGACGGGCTCGCTCATATCTATCCGCCGAAATGTGCGCAACATTCTCATTCCTTCCGAGGAAGAGCATATGGACCTGAATCCCATGAGCTTTGAGGAATGGCTTTGGGCGACGGACGCCTCCGGGCTGTTGGCGGATGCGATTGCGGAAGCGGCGCGCACGCGTAATCCCCTTCCCGACCCCATCCACCGTCTGGCGATGCGCTCCTTCAGGGAATACCTTCTCGTAGGTGGGATGCCCCAGGCGGTGGAGGCGTTCGGCGCAGAGAAGGATTTCTTTGCGGCTGACGAGGTGAAGCGGCAGATCCTTGAGGTGTACAGAGCTGACATGTTCAAGTATGGGGGCACGGATTCCGCGAAGGTCGCAGCGATGTTTGACGCCATCCCCGGCCAGCTCGCCCGCCACGAGAAGCGATTCGTCCTCGCATCGCTGGGGTCGAACGCGCGTTATCGCGACTATGCCGACGCCGTATTCTGGCTCGGTGACTCGCGCATAGCTAACGTTTGCCGAAAGGCGTCGGATCCTTCCGTGGGGTTCGGCCTCAGCGCGATGGAAAACGACTTCAAGTGCTACATGGCGGACACCGGTCTCTTGGTCACCGAGGCGTTTGCGGATCGCGACGTGACGCAGAATCCCACGTACAAGGCGATTCTTTCCGAGCAGCTGAGCATCAACGAGGGCATGCTCGTCGAGAACTACGTCGCGCAGCAGATAAGGGCATCGGGCGACAAGCTGTACTACTACTCGCAGTATGGAGGCAAGGACTCCACTCAGACGATGGAGATAGACTTCTTGCTGGTGAGGGAGTTCGACAATGCCGCCTTCAAGCCGCGAGTGAGCCCGGTGGAGGTAAAGTCGACCAGTCGCTACAGCACCAGATCGCTCGAGAAGTTCAAGGCCAAGTATGGCAAGCGCGTGGGCACGCAGTACGTGCTACACCCCCGGCAGATGTCCGTCGAGGGCGAACGCGTACGGATGCCGCTGTATTGCGCGCACCTGTTGTAGCCAGCTTTGCTGCGTGCCATGCTGGTACGCGAAAGGGCACTCCTCCTCCGGTGCATGATGCGATAGAATGCCTTATCAGTGGTGCAAAGGGCTGAGTCTGCGGACGAATAGCGGACTCGTTTTGCTACCCTGATTCTGTCGCGATTGCCAATATGGCGAAGTAGCGGGAGCGGGCCGAATCTTCATTGAAGCCGATTGATTGGGACCTTGAGTCAGCATGGGCTGAGCTAGAGGTAAAGGACAGTGATGCGGGGCTTGTGGGCGCCATGGAGTGAACTTCCTTGTTACGTTTACGCCTCCTCGATAATGCAAGAGTGGTGCTTGAAGCTGGGGTCGGTACTACGTACGTTGCTATCGTAACTCACAGCCACTAGTAGGATATTGCCTTTGTAGTGTTCGAGCCTATCGGGGTAGTTGCGCCGACGTATCTGATCGAGGGCTGTCTTAGCTGGCTTGCCGTGCTTGAGCTCGATGACAAGCGCGGGTGCCTCCGGGTGACTTGGGGAGGGAAGATAGCAAATGTCCGCGTAGCCTTTGCCGCTGTCAAGTTCAAGGATCGTCGTGTAATAACGCTGTGCAGCGTAGTATGCCAGTTGCACCGCATAGGATAGGGCGGCCTCGTCGTTGTAGGTCTTGTTGTCCGCGCGGTCATGCATCCCCTCCAGAAGCTCGGCCACGTGCTTGGCATTCTTGGCCCAGGTAGCCCGCACCAACTCCTTGGATTTCTCGAAGGCACGTAATGGACCTTCCCATTCGGGCGACTTGGTGGATGTCCTGAACTCGTCGAGTACCTCTTGGTTCGGAACAAATACCTCACCGGTCTCACTGTCGTAGCCCAGGTATCCTAGGTGAATTAGCAGTGACAGCACGTCATCGCGACCGTGGAAGGTGGTCATGTCATTTTGATAGGTGGAGGTGTCTATCCGTAGCCTACCGCCGTCCATAAGCAGTGCCACTGCACCCTTAAGCCCGTCGAAGTCTCTTCTGATGTAGTCAGCGAGTGCCTCGTATGTCTCGGTTTGATTCCAATAGTCCATTATGACGCCAGTGGTCATCGCCTCGACGACCGAGAGCGGACTGTAGAGGGCATAGCGGCTTGCCTTGGGCGGCGTGCCGGCTGCCAGCCTTTCGTGGCCGGGGTCCGCTGGTACGATATCGCTGACCTCATAGCCGTCGTACCATGCGTGTACTGCCTCGTAATCGCGCCCGTATCTTGCGCATAGGTCCCGCACTTCGGATTCGGTGAAGCCGGTGTAGGGCGCCAACTGTCTGGGAAACATCATGGAGTACTCTGTAAACATGTTGAGTGCGGAATGCTTGCCGTATTTCTTTATGGGGAGGATGCCCGTCATGTAGGCTAACGCGACGTAGGACTTGTCCTTAAGCCAGTCACGCAGGAAATCAAGGAAGAGCGTCTGGCCGATCACGTCATCCTGGCGCTGTCTGAACACGGCATCCCACTCGTCGATCACAATCACGAACTGTGTGCCGGTCGCCTGATAGAACCTGTCCATACTATAGAAGAGATCGTCTCGGTCGTAACTCACATGCGGATACAACTCGGCAAGCTCGTTGAGGAGCCTCTCGACAAGCGTGGCGAGGCCGTCTCCGACCGACCTCCCGGTTCTAATGAAGTCCGTCATGACTAGTCGCACTACGTCGAAGGACCCGAGGTAACAGTCCCATGGAAGCTCTCCCTTAGCCGTTTGGGTGGGCTCGGTGAAAGCGAGCTGCGTCTCCTCAAATGATCCGCGAGCGTTCGCAGCCCTGTCATAGTAGGCGCATAGCATGTCCGCGGTCATCGTCTTTCCGAACCTACGCGGTCGTGAGACGCTTACGTACCTCTGTTTCGTGTTGACCAGGGAATTGAGGTAGCGCATCATCTCGGTCTTGTCGACGTATATCTCCGAGTTGACTCCCATCTCGAAGCTCTGTTTCCCAGGGTTTAGATACGTGCCCACGATGTCTCCCTCGCGCCGATTCCGCATCGTGTCAGATGATATCACGGCATGCCGGCGTTGGCGTCGGCTGAGGATCGTGGCACTTGTCGCACCGAGGCCTTTTGCCGAGGCGTCTGTGTCTACCGGCTTGAAGAGGTGCGCATCCATGCCCGCCTGCACTCCTCCTCCGGCGCATGATGCGATAGAATGCCTTATCAGTGATGCTTCGGCACAAAAGAGGGCAGGAGCGGGATACGGGAGATCTTCGAGGAAGAGCTGAGCCTGACGAGGAAGTAGGGGCAGAACATGGCGGGCATCGTTATCTACGGCACGCAATACGGGACGGCGAGGCAGTACGCCGAGGAGCTCGCGCGAAGGACGGGCATCGAGGCGCGGCCGTACGATGCCGTCGGCGACGTCAACCAGTACGACGCCATCGCCTACGTCGGCGCGCTGTATGCGGGCGGGATCCTGGGGATGAAGAAGACCTTCGCCAGGCTCGCGAGCTGCGCGGGCAAGACGATCCTGATCGCGACGGTCGGCCTTGCGAATCCGACCGATGCGGAGAACGTCGAAAACATCAGGGGCGACATGAGGCGCCAGCTTCCGGGGGAGGTGTTCGAGGCCGCGCGCATCTTCCACCTGAGGGGCGGGATAGACTACACGAAGCTCGGCTTCAAGCACAGGACGATGATGAGGCTGCTGTGCAACAAGGCGAAGAACCTCCCCGAGGAGAAGAAGAACGCCGAGGTGCGCGCCATGCTGGAGACGTACGGCAAGCAGGTGAGCTTTGTGGACTTCGACACCCTCGAGCCCCTCGTCGCCGCTCTTTAGGATCCGAGGCTGCGCGATTCGCGTCACGTCACCCCCGGCCCGCGCGCAGGCCGGGGGCGTTCTGCTCGCCCGCGCGGCCACCATCCGTGGCACCCTGCACACGCCTGGGACCTGTTCGCGGGTCGGCGGCGTTTGCCGGCGCTCGGTGCCATGCGGCCGTTCGCTAGTGCGTCCCACCCCTTAGGTGTGCCCCGTTGACTGTGGCAGGGGGGTGTGGGTAGAATAGTAGCTGACGGCAGCCTAGTCGGTTAAGTGTGAGCTAGGCAGCGCCGTCGGGGATTTGCTAAGGGCCTAAGGTGTGCGAGACCGAAGGCCCATATTTCTTAGCGTCATCCCTTCAAGTGCTTTGGCCTATGATTGCGATCTTGTGCGTCTGGATGGTCATCTTCCTCCTTCCCCGAGGCCTTGAGCTCGAGGTAT
>CACXDP010000170.1 GCA_902766445.1 uncultured Coriobacteriaceae bacterium | reverse complement strand
TGCCCTCCGGCAACAAGAACCTCCACTTCGGACACATTGGCGGCGTGTTTGTGCCTGCAGACTTCTTCGCGCGATTCCTGCGCGACCGCATAGGTGCCGCCAACGTGGTCTTTGTCTCTGGCACCGACTGCTACGGTTCGCCCATTATGGAGGGCTACCGCAAGAAAGTCGAGTCCGAGGGCTACGAAGGCTCCATCACCGATTACGTGCAGGCCAACCACGAGCTGCAGAAGGCAGCCCTCGACGCCTACGGCATCTCGCTCGACCTCTATGCCGGCTCGGGCCTGCCGCCCGCAAAGGACTATCACGCCGCGATGAGCGACGCCCTCATCCGTCGCCTGCACGAGAAGGGTGCCCTCCTGAAGCTCTCGACCCGCCAGTTCTACGATGTCAAGGCGGGGCAGTTCCTCAATGGACGCCAGGTCATCGGCCGCTGCCCCGTGCAGGGCTGCAAGTCCGAGAAGGCGTATGCCGACGAGTGCGACCTGGGCCACCAATTCGACCCCGAGGAGCTCATCTCCCCCGTCTCGCAGCTGACGGGCACCACGCCCGAGCTGCGCCCGGTCGACAACTGGTACTTCGACCTGCCCGCCTTCCACGACTCCCTCGAGTCCCTGATGGACGAGTGGGACGGCGACCCGCAGATCCGCGACGTCGTGACCAAGACCGTCCGCGAGTCGCTCGCCGCGCCCGTGATCTACATCCAGGACAAGTACCGCGCCGAGTTCGACTCGGTCCGCGACCGCCTGCCCGAGCACAGCCTGCGCGAGGCTGAGGGCAACCAGCAGTCCTTCTCCGTGGGCTTTGCCGACTGGCGCGACCGCGACGAGGCCCGAGAGGTCCTCGAGGCCGCCGGCGTGCGCTTCCGCACGGGCAAGACCCTCCTGCCCTTCCGCATCACGGGCAACATCGACTGGGGCGTACCGGCTCCCGACCTCGAGGGAACGCACGACCTCACGGTCTGGTGCTGGCCCGAGAGCCTGTGGGCACCGATTTCATTCTCCCAGACGGCACTCGCGCTCGACGAGGAGGAGGCTTTCGAGGGCGGCACGCCTCGCTACTTCTCGCATGACTGGCGCGCCTGGTGGTGCGACGACAACGCGGCCGTATACCAGTTCATCGGCCAGGACAACATCTACTTCTACTGCGTTGCCCAGCCCGCTCTGTGGGAGGCTCTCGACTGGATGCTCTTCCAAGACACACCCATCGCCAACCACCACATCCTCTTCATGAACAAAAAGGCTTCCAGCTCGGGAAAGATCGTGCCTCCGATGGCGGCTGAGCTGCTTGAATACTATACGCCCGAACAGCTGCGCTGCCACTGGCTGAGCTTGGGCCTCGATCAGAAAGCCGTGAGCTTCAGCCCCAAGGCCTTTGACACGAGCGTGAGCCACAAGGACAAGAAGACCGGTGAGGATGTGCTCGTGAAGGATGACCCGCGCGTGGCAGACCCTGCCCTCAAAGAGAGCGCCTTCTTGACAAACATCTTTAACCGTCTGGCTCGCAGCTGCTTCTACGGCGCACAGAACGCCTGTGACGGGCACCTGCCCGTAGCTGCACCACACGCTGATGTCGTGGAAGAGGCACGCGAGGCGACGCTCGCCTTCGAGCGCGCGGCCTATGGGTTCGATGCGCACGGCGCGCTCAAGGTCGCCGAGGACTACGCGCGCGCGGCCAACAAATGCTGGGGCGACGCGAGCAAGGCAGCCAAGGGCGATGACGCAGCCTACGACCAGGCGCTCGCCGACGCGTTCGTCGCACTGCGCACAACGACGCTGCTCATGCACGCCGCGACTCCCTGGGGCTGCGAAAAGATCTGCGAGCACCTCGCCTTCAACCCCGACGTGTTCTTTAGCTGGGAGCACGCCTTCGAGGGACCGCGCGAGCTAGCAGCGCTAGCTGGTGAGACACCCGAGCAACACGCACTCGTGCCTCTGCCTCCGCGCACGGATTTCTTTGAGAAGCACCCCAGCCAGTCGAAGGGCCGTGGCTAGGAGTTTATACTCCCATGACACAGGAGCCGGTACTTGGGCGGTCGCGGTCACTCTTCACGTACTTCGTGGCCGCACCGCGCATGTTGCACTCGGCAAGCTCCAACTTACCGTCGATGTAGGGCTGATACATCGCGTCGACACCACTCGAGCTTCCCGATACGCTGTCGCAGTCATCTCCCCACGCGAGGGCTGATTGCACGATGCGGATGCGCTCCTCGCGTGTTGTGTCTTTGATTAATTTGCTCTTACCCATGACACAATCCCCCTATTGGTTACTTGATATCTGATAGTATAATCCAACACTTTGCTACACGCGGGGTCGCCCCCATCAGAATTTTTCCGTAGGCAAGGAGCTAGAAGCATGGGCACTCTACCTATCGCAAGCGCAATCGTCAACATAGCGGTCTTTCTGCTTGCGATTTATGCTTGGCTGAGTCTCGCGCTGGGCAAGACGCAGACGGAAGAGAATCTTGCTACGAACGGCATTGGGAGTCTCAGGTACTTCACGGTACTCTCCAACCTCTTTTCGGGGATAGTTTGCGCTATGTATTTCGTGACGTGCGGTCTGCTCGGCAACGAGGCTTCAACTTGGTTGCTGGCACTGAAACTCGTTGCGACCGCATCGGTGACGCTGACCTTCACCACAACTCTGGCTGTCCTCACGCCGATGTACGGCTTCAAAAAGCTGTACGCAGGGGCAAACTTCTGGATGCATCTAATCCTGCCGCTGCTTGCCATCATCGACTGCTGCTTCTTTGTGCCGGTAAGCGCCCTTCCGTTCTGGTGCACGCTACTCGGTATCATACCCGCAGCAATTTACGGCGCGTGGTACCTGACCATGCTACATATACATGGGGCCGAGGAAAACGGCATCGTGTACGACTTCTACGGTTTCCTGAGGTGGGGATCGAGTCCTCTGACCATCACCATCGTGGCACTCGTGATGTTCGCGACCATGTGGATCAACACCCTACTGCTCTACTGGGCCAACTCCATGCTTTTCACTGGCTGACCTCTTTCCCACAGCGGGATCGTAGTCAAAAATGACCTCTATCCCACAGTGGGATCGTGGTCATTTTTAATTTGTTGCTTGATTTCTAACAGGTACCGTTATATTATTCTTACTGGTACCTGTTAGAGATTGCAAAGGAGCGATACATGGCAACCAAAGAAGAAACCTTCGAGCAGCTCATCGAGCTGCAGCACCTCATGGGCGCCGCCCATCACCAGCACATGATGCAGCACGGTCCCATGGCCGACGCGACCAGGGGCAAGGGCCGCGTGCTCGCGCTGCTCAAGATGAAGGACGGCCTCGCGACCAAGGACATGGCGAACGTGCTGGGCATCCGCGTGTCAAGCCTCAACGAGACCCTCTCCCGCCTGGAAGCCGACGGGATCGTGGAGCGCAAGCCATCGGAGCAGGATGGCCGCGTCATGCTCGTGTACCTCACGGAGAAGGGACGCGCGGAGGAGCAGCCGCAGAACGACCTTCCAGAGATGCTCTTCGTGGACTTCCAAGAGGCCGAGCTCGACACCCTCAAGGGCTACCTCAGGCGCATGTCGACCGCACTCGAGGAGAGGCTCGGAGCCGACTGGCGCGAGCAGATGCACCACATGCGCCATCGCCGCGAGCAAATCTTCCACCAAGCAGCCGGCTTTGGCGAGGGCGGGCCACGCGAAGGACGCGGTCGCGGCATGGGAAGGCACGGCATGCATGGGCATGGCGGCGAAGGTCATCGGCGCATGGATGCCCGCTATCCTCGGGAAGCTGTATCTGGCACCAACTCAGAACCGTGCGATCACAACTGCCGCGCCTGTACGCGCATAGTCTGCGTACGCCGGATGGGCTAAGCCCGCAATGGAAGGAGCAGTGATGAGAGCGCCGAGCATCACAACCTCGACTCCCGACGAGCGACGCACCTACGTGCGCGAACGATTCAAGTGCATCTCAAACTGCGACCTGTGCGGCAACTGTGCACTGTTTCACGGGCGTGACGCCGAGACGGCCCTCGCCGACTATATCGACGGTCACGCCGAACTGCCCGAGGTCGTCATGCGCTACCGGAGATGAACTCTCCCGTACGCCACGTCCCATGTCCCACAGTCGTCGTCAATCGCTATGCAGCAATGGCGGGATCGAGCGCCGGATCCTCACGACGAGCAGTCGCCTGTTCCCAGTCGCGCGTTCCCACAAACACGTCACTCTTGTACGGGTTGACGCCGAGCTTCTTTGCACGGTATGCGATGTAAGCGATGGCGCCGACGTTGACGGCGAAGGCCGCAATGGCAATCGCATTGGTGACAACGGGGTTTTGCAAGGAGATCGTACGGAACATCGACTCTTCCTGGAACCAAGGGAACACCTGCGCAAACATGCACCACGTGGCAAGCGTGTTTGCACGGTTCTGAATCCAGCCGCCCTTGTTCCAGATCGCATTGGCAACAGTGGGGGCCAAAAGCAGCGCAAAGCCGCAGAAGAAGGAGTGCGTAGGCAGGCAGTTGTAGGTGTAGCAGAAGTTCCAGAT
>CACXDP010000169.1 GCA_902766445.1 uncultured Coriobacteriaceae bacterium | reverse complement strand
CGACGAGCTGCTGGCCGCAGACATCCCCGCCGACACGCACGTCATCGTACAGACCGGCGGGTCCACCGCATGGCGCTCACACGATATAGAGAACGACAAGCTCCAACGCTACGAGGTTCGCGACAAGCAGCTCGTACTGCTGGAAGAGCTGGACAACGACAGCATGGGAAGCGAGAAGACGTTTCAAGACTTTCTGACATGGGGTTCTGCGAGCTACGGTTCGATGCGAAACATCCTCGTAGTATGGGATCACGGCGGCAAGTCAGCTGACAAAATCTGCTTCGACGAGAACTTCGATTACGAGTCGCTCGACCGAACCGAGCTCGCCGATGCATTCAAGGAGGCAAGGCTGCCCTTTACCTACGACATCATGGTGTTCGACGCCTGCTACATGTCCGTGCTAGAAAACGCCGCGCTCGTGAAGGATTACGCCCAATACCTCGTAGCCTCTCAAGAAGTGATTCCCTCCGGTGGCATCGACTATGGCGCACTCGTCCAGGACTTCTCCACCCACGAAAACAAAGACCTTGGCATAAGCATCTGCGAGAATTACCTCAAGAAATGCCAAGACAAGGACAAGGCAGACGCGGCCGAGCTTTCACTCATGGACCTCTCACGTACGAACGAGATGATTGCGGCGGTGAACGGCCTAAGCGAGCAGCTCATCAAGGTGCAAGACGCGCAGGACACCACCTTCAAGCTCGCGGGCGCGACCAAGTATTCGGCCATCTACGGGGCAAAGAACCTCTGCAACTTGTTTGACCTGCGGGGCTTCGTGGATGCGGTCGGGTCCTTTGACGACAGCCCCGACATCCAAGAGGTCACGCAGATGCATGAAGAGGGACGAGCTCGAGCTGCAGGAGGAGGTAACCATCCCCGAGGGCACGAGCAGCGAGGACGCGAACCGAGCGGAGGAGTTGCCACTGGAGGATGGCCGCTACCGGCTCCAGTTCGTGGTGAGCGACATCATGGGAGGCAGCCTCACCTCCGACTGCGGCATCTTCGAGGTGTCAGGTGGCAAGGCCCGCCTCGTAGAGGTCCAGCCGCAGTAACGAATGAACAGGGGGACGGAGGTTTTGCTTGCGACGTGAACGGGGGACGGAGTGGGAACGTACTTGAACCCTGGAAAAGGGGCATATGAAGAGGCGATTAGCTCGGAGATATTCATTGACAAGTCCGAGATGATTCGTCATTTGAACACCGTTGCAAAAACGAAGCAGAAATACGTAAGCGTCTCCCGTCCCCGTAGGTTCGGCAAGACGATGGCGGCAGACATGATCTGCGCTTACTACGACAGGGAGGCCTACCGGAGCGGCGTGTACCAAGGCCACAGGATGTCGATCTACAGCCCGCTATCCGTTGTAGAGTCCATGCTGAATGGGAGAATTCAGAACTACTGGAACAAGACAGAGACCTACGAGGCCCTCGCAGAGTACATCCGCAGGGACTACGACGGACTGAAGGAGGCGGTCGCGCTCCTCATGGACGGCGGCAGGCTGAGGGTGGACACCTCCACCTACCAGAACGACATGACGACCTTCCACGGCCGCGACGACGTCCTCTCGTTACTAATACACCTTGGCTATCTTGGCTTCGATGACGAGACATGCGAAGTCTTCATTCCGAACCGCGAGATTCTGGACGAGTTTAGAGCCTCCACGAGGACGAGGGAGTGGACGGAACCTCTCCAGGCTTACGAACGGTCGATGAACCTTCTGAAGGCGACATGGGATAAGGATGCGAACCGGGTTGCGGAGCTCCTAGAGGAAGCCCACGACCGGGCGGCAAACAGGACATATCACGACGAGGCGGCGCTCAGCTATGCCGTCCAGCTGGCATACTATGCGGCGCAAAAGTATTACAAGACAATCCTTGAGCTGGATTGCGGGAAAGGGTATGCGGACATCGCCTACTTGCCATCGCCCAGGCATCCCGAGGTGCCCGCGCTCGTGGTCGAGCTGAAGTACAACAAGAGTGCGGAGACAGCAATCGCGCAGATTCAGAGGCAGAAATACCCTGCGAGGCTCGATCACTATAGGGGAAAGATTCTGCTCGTCGGCATAGACTACGATCGTGATGTCTCGAGCACGAGGGCCTGCTTCAAGCATCACCGCTGCAAAATCGAAGAGGCGTAGAGGGCGCGAGAATGAACGGGGGACGGAGGTCTTGTTCACGCGCTGCCCCTCTACGCCCTCGATATCACCCCGGGGCCACCCCCGTGAAGCGCTGCGCCTGTCTCGCCGTCGGCCCGAACCTCCCAAACGCGGTGCACGAACACAGCTTCCGTCCCCGTTCGCGCGCTCGAAAGAAGGGCGCCCCCGCCAGCGGTGTTGCCGGCGGGGGCGCCTGGGGTCGTTGGGGTTGGAACCGGGGCGCGTCCCTACCCGCGGTTGAGGTTGTAGAAGAGCACGTCGCTCACATCTTTGTTCTCCTCGCTCCCGTAGGTTCCGATGCTTTCCGTGAGATCGTGCGTCACGAACTCCTTCAGCTCGTTGGAATCGGTGAGGATCAGCGAGGTCTTCTTTATGCGGGTCCAAGCTTTGCCTGATAACCACCCTTTGGCGTGCTTGGTCCACTGCGTCGCCTTGTGGCGGAACGCGATGCCCACGGGCTTGGCGTCCTTGTTCACGTCGAGGCCGGCCAGCGCGAGGTCCTCGCGCGGGGTGCCCTGCAGGCGCTTGCGGTACTCGGCGATCTGCGCGTCGGAGACGCGCTCGTCGGTCCAGAGCCACCTGGCGCCCTTGAGCAGGTCGACGCGCTTGACGGCGAAGCCGAGCGAGGGGCTGTACACGTTGATGTACGTGTCGGCGGTGTTGTAGTCCTTCTGCGGGTCGTAGGTCCTGTTGTTGAGCTTGGCGACATCCTCGGGCGACTGGCCGGCGGGGCGGGCGGCGATCTGCTGGAGCGCGGTCTTCACGTTGTCGAGCTCGGGCTGGTACTTGGCCGTCACGCCGGGGTCGGTGGCGCCGTAGAAGGTGGAGACGACGGCCCAGGATGCCTTGATGGTGACGTCGAGCTCGGTGCGGAAGGCGGCCCTGGCGTAGTAGCCCTGGGTGTCCCAGTTGAACTTCATGGACACGAGCTTGTCGAACACGTCGATGGGGTTGGCGCCGGCGTTGATGTCGCTGCTCTTGACGGAGAGCCACTTGCAGACGGTGGAGAGGTCCTCGCGCAGCTTGCTCATGGTCTCCTCGGCGTCGATGAACATGGTGT
>CACXDP010000168.1 GCA_902766445.1 uncultured Coriobacteriaceae bacterium | reverse complement strand
AGGGCGACCACCCCCTGACACATGGCGACAGGGGCTGTCACTATCGCTGGCCGGGATGGATAGGAATCTGCGAGAAGCACGGGCTGGTGAGGTCGATGTCGAGGAAGGGCCGCGGCCCGGACAACTCGAGGTGCGAGGGCTTCTTCGGCAGGCTCAAGGCAGGGTACTTCTATGGGTGCGACTGGGACGGCGTCACGGTCAAGGAGTTCGCGGACATGCTCGACGCCTACCTGAGGTGGCACGGGGACGTGAGGATAAAGAGCGACCTCGGCTACATGAGCCCCGGGCAGTACCGCGAGAGCCAAGGGCTCGCCGCATAGGGATGGAGGAGAGCATGAGGGTTTCGGACCTTATCGAGGCCTTGCGCGACGCTGGCCACGACGCCGAGGTCGTCGTGTGCCTCAAGGTCCCCGACGGGCTTGGGGACTACCTGCCCTTCAGCGAGTCGATGGCCTCGTTCGCGGAGCCTTACCCGGGTGACGACGGAAGGTTCCTCGTGCACTCGACCATGTCTCTTGGGGATCTCGCGTCGCAGACGTGCGCGCCGTTGCCTCGCGAGCTGGCAACGGCCTTGGAAAGAGAGGCAGAAATGATGGAGAAAGCCGAACTCGGGTACGACGAGTGGGATGATGGCTTGCAGTGATGGATTAAGGTCCAAGATTCCCACCGCAGTCCCGAGGAGCAGTTCGGACCTGACGTGCCGGACCGTACGACGCTCGTTCTGCCGTTGGTGCCGAGCCTGTCCACCAGCCTGTCCAGTGCTGGACAGGCTGGTGGACAGGCAGTGGCATCAAGGCTGACGGACGCGGTCGTGGAGTTCTGCGCGGAGCCTCGAACGAGGTCAGAGATACAGAGGCATCTCAGGCTGAGCTCGAGAAGCTACCTGAGTCAGTACGTCATCAAGCCCCTCGTGGACAGTGGGAGGCTCGTTCAGACCATGCCGGACAAGCCGAGTAGCCCGAACCAGCGCTATGTCAGGGCGTAGTCAACGCAGCGGAAGTGTCGGTCATATCGGCGGAAGGGTGGCTGCAGTCACGCAAATCATGAATGCGGAGTGAACAACGGCTCCGGCTTGTGGTGGTAAGCTTGAGCAAAGAAACGTGGTTCGCTCAAGTTGACATGGAACGGGTGGGGGATGCCTTATGGCTAGCGATCTTGCGCGGTTTTCGGTGACGATGCCAGAGGCTCTGCTTGTGGAGCTCGATGCCTATGCGGCACGTCGCGGAACAAACACGAATCGGTCGGAGGTGCTGCGCGACCTCGTGCGAGAGCGGCTGGTCGATGAGAAGGTGTCGCTTCCTGACGAGGAGGTCGTCGGCTCCATAACCATGGTGTATGACCATCACACGCCCGGACTCTCGGCAAAGCTCGACAAGATTCAGCATCGCCACACCTCCGAGATCGTGAGCACGATGCACGTGCACCTCAATCACAGCGACTGCCTCGAGATCGTCGCCGTGCGCGGCCCGGCGCGCATCATAGCAAACATGGCCGATTGCATGACCGGGCTCAAGGGAGTTCGCTACGGTCGGCTTACCTGCGTCGCCACCACCACGCCAGATTCGTAACGCTTCTCCCGGACGAACGCCGCGCGCATATGCTATAGTACAGTGTTACGATTTGTAAATTCGTGTGAAGGCGGGGCGATGGGAGACTCACGGCAGGGCGGGCTCGGCGAAGACATTCGTGCCTACTGGGACGAGCGCGCCGTCACCTACTCAAACGGCGTGCTGGGCGAGCTCTCGGACGATCGGCGCAAGCCGTGGGAGCGGGTCATTGCTCGCGAGACCGCCGGTCTGGTGGGGGAGGCACTTCGCGGATCCAGGCGCCCGCGTGCCCTCGACCTCGGGTGCGGTCCGGGCTTCTTTGAGATTCTGCTCGGCAGCGCGGGCTGGCAGGTGAATGCCGTAGACAACAGCGTCTGCATGTTGCGTCTTGCTCGCGCCAACACGAAGGCTGCGGGTCTGGATCAGGACATCTCCTTCGCCCAAAGTGATTTCGCGCGCTTGCCCTATGAGGACGGTGCCTTTGACCTGGTGGTTTCGCGCAACGTGACCTGGCTCATGCGCGAGCCCAAGGCGACGTATGCCGAGTGGCTGCGAGTGCTTCGCCCAGGCGGAAAGCTGCTCGTCTTTGATGCCAACTGGTATCGCTACCTCGTGGATTTGGACGTCGATGCCGTGCGACGCCGTGATCAGGAGGGCAACGTGCTGGAAGGTTGGGACGAGCAGTCAATGGCGACATCGGACGAAGAGAAGCGCTGCGAGGAGCTAGCCGCCAAGCTACCCCTCACACCTATCCTGCGGCCGGCGTGGGACATCGAGACGCTCCGCGCGCTTGGTGCCACCGATGTGCAAACCGACGAAGGTGCCTGGTTGGAGCTCTGGTCGCACAGCGAGCAGACCTACTATGGCTCCACGCCATTATTCCTCGTCAAGGCAGCAAAGGCGCGGACGTGAGACGTTATGTCATACGACGGCTCCTGCAGCTCGTGCCCGTTATCCTCGGGATTACGCTGCTGTCCTTCGGCTTGATGTACCTGGCAGGTGGAGATGTCGTGACGGCTATGCTGGAGAACCAGGGCGTCGCCGTCACGCAGGAGCTCATCGACGCGCGCCGCCACGAGCTCGGGCTCGATCGGCCGTTCCTGGTGCAATACGCCGCTTGGCTCGCCGACTTGGTTCGCGGCGACATGGGTACGAGCTATGTGTCGGGCAAGGACGTGTTTGGGACGTTTGCCTCAAAGCTGCCGGCGACCATACTGCTCACGTGCACGTCGGTGATATCGACGGTAATCATCGCCGTTCCACTCGGTATCCTATCGGCGACTCATCGAAACCGCTTCGTCGATTACCTCGTCCGCGTGTTGAGCTTCGTCGGCAACTCGCTGCCGAACTTCTTTGTGTCGCTGCTGCTCATCTACGTGTTTGCCATCAGGCTCGGGTGGCTTCCCGTCATATCGTCAAGCATCGGAAAGACTGGCATCGACGCGATATCGGCGGCAGGCCTCGTTCTCCCCACGGCAACGCTTGCCATCGCGATGGCGTCGAAATACACGCGTCAGATTCGTGCCACTGTGCTCGAGGAGCTTGGCAAACCCTACGTTGCCGGCGCCCGCGCGCGCGGCATGCCCGAGCACCGCATCCTGACGAGAGACGTGCTCAAGAGCGTTATGATCATGCTCGTAACGCTCCTGGCACTCTCGATTGGCGATTTGCTCGGCGGTACCGCCATCGTGGAGACGATCTTTCAATGGGATGGCGTAGGTAAGCTTGCGGTGGATGCCATCACCATGCGTGACTATCCCATGATTCAGGCATACGTCGTGTGGATGGCCATCATCTATGTCGTCGTCAACCTTGTGGCGGACATCCTGTACCACGTCCTTGATCCGCGCGTGCGGCTAGGGGGTGACGTGCAGTGACCCAGACCGACGCGATCGCTGACGTGACAGTGCGCGTGCAGGTGGTGCGCCGCGAGCACACGGGGTTGATGCTTGTCGCGCTTGTCACGCTTGCCGCCCTTATCATCCTCGTCGCGCTGTGCGCGCCAGTGCTTTGCCCCTATGACCCCTATGCGCAAGACCTCTCGTCCGCATTGCAGCCACCGAGTGCGCAGCATCTCGCCGGTACGGATCGCTATGGTCGCGACCTGCTCTCGCGCATCATCATCGGCGCTCAGCCCTCGGTATTCTTCACGCTTCTGCTCGTTGCGCTCATAGCCATCACGGGTGTGACCGTAGGCGTCCTATGCGGGTGGAAGGGGGGCAGGCTCGACGTGGTTCTCATGCGTGTCTCCGACCTGTTTCTGGCGTTTCCTGGGCTCGTGTTTGCGCTCGCCATCGCGGGTGTGCTCGGCGGGGGCATGACGAACGCCGTGCTTGCGCTTGCCGCCATCAGTTGGCCCAAGTACGCACGCATCGCTCGCGGCCTCACGCTCGGGCAAAAGAACGAGCCCTATCTGGATGCCGCGCGACTCGCCGGCTGCACCACAGCTCAGCTCCTATTTCGCCACATCCTGCCAAACATCGCGGGTCCCATCCTCGTCACGGCCATGCTCGACATCGGCACGATGATGATGGAGCTTGCGGGCCTCTCGTTCCTGGGGCTTGGCGCACAGCCGCCCATGGCGGAATGGGGCTCCATGATGAGCGACAGCCGGAGTTTCCTACAGACGGCCCCGTGGACCGTCATTGCCCCCGGCATCGCCATATTCGTGGTCGTGATGGTGTTTAACCTGCTTGGCGACACGATTCGGGACTATATGGATCCGAAGCGTCGTGCGGGCAGGCGCAATGCACGCAGTGAATAGGTCTAGAGAAGGAGAAGTATCATGCGACAACTCAAGTGGAAACGCAACGGATTTGCCATCTTGGCGGTGATGTTGGCCATGGCCGTGACTCTTTGGGGCTGCGGTGGGTCGCAGGGCTCGACGGAGTCCACGCAGGCTTCGGAGGGGGCGGGCGAAAAGACCTTCGTCTACGGGACCACGGGCTACGGTGTGCAGATGGATGATGTCGGCCTGAACCCGCACAGCGCCTATTCGGGTTGGTCGGCGGTGCGCTACGGTGTAGGCGAGACGTTGTTTAGGTTCAACGATGCCATGGAGGCCGAGCCTTGGCTTGCCACGGGCTATGAGTATCTGGACGACACGCACGTGAGGATTGAGCTGCGTGAGGGCGTGAGGTTCTCGAGCGGGCGTACGATGGATGGGGAGGCCGTCAAGGAGTGTCTCGACGACCTCATCGCCACGCACGACCGCGCGCCACTTGACATGAAGATTGCAAAGATCGAGGCCGAGCCCAACGCCATCGTCATCGAGACGAGCGAGCCCTGCCCGGCGCTCATCAACTACCTGGGCGACCCCTATGGTGCCATCATCGACATGCAGGCTGGCGTGACGGACGATCGGAACGTGTCTGGCACCGGCCCCTACGTGGCCGACACGGTGAGCGACACCGAGATAACGCTGCACAAGAACGAGGACTACTGGGGCGGCGAGCCCAAGGTCGACAAGGTGGTCGTGCGCGAGTTCACGGACACCGACGCCCTTCAGAGCGCGCTGCAGTCCGGTGAGGTCAACGCGACGTATGGGCTGGCGTATTCCAGCTATGCGCTCTTTGAGAACGATGCCTACAACATCGCCGACTGCTTTACGAGTCGCGTGTTCTTCGGGCAGTCCAACTATGCGTCGCCCATCATGCAGGATGAGTCCGTGCGGACTGCGCTCGCAATGGGGATTGACAAGGCGAGTTTCGTGGAAACGCTGCTGAATGGCCGGGGCATGCCAGCCAAAGGGCCGTTTCCCTCCACGATGAGGTTCGGCGACGACACCGTCACCACTGAGTCCTACGATCCCGATGCGGCAAAGAAGCTCCTCGAGAAGGCCGGCTGGACCGATGCGGATGGCGACGGCATCCGCGAGAAGGATGGCCAAAAGCTGACGATACGCTGGCTCACGTATCCTGGACGCCTGGAGCTGCCGCTCCTTGCCGAGGCGGCGCAGGCCACGCTCAAGGACATCGGTTTTGACGTGCAGGTGAACTCGACGGCGAACCATACCGAGATCCGCAAGGATACGGACGCTTGGGATGTGTATGTGAGCGCTCTCACGACGGCGCCCACAGGTGACCCTGAGTACTTCTTTGGTGCCACATGCCTCTCCGCATCGCCAAAGAACTTCGGAAACTATTCAAGCGACGAGCTCGACGAGATGCAAAAGAAGCTGCACACGACGTTCGATGCCGACGAGCGGGCAGAGCTCGCGATGAAGATGAGCCAGCGCATCCTCGATGACCACGGCTACTTCTTTGCGTCGTTCCTGCAGATGGGCATCGTCAGCCAGGCCAACGTGAAGGGCATGGTGGCGCACCCCTGCGACTATTACGAGATCACCGTCGACCTGGACGTGTGACATGAACAAGCCGCTGCTCGAATTCTCCCATGTCGAAGTGTCCTACAACGGGACACCCGTGGTGCATGACGTGTCGTTCCCGGTGATGGAGGGCGAGGTCGTGTGCATCGTCGGAGAGTCGGGCAGCGGCAAGTCAACCTTGGTGCGGGCTGCTATGGGCCAGCTGGGTGACGCGGGTCTCGTCACCCGTGGCGACATCTGGTATGAGGGACGCTCCATCCCAGATCTGCCGAAGCGCGAACTCAGGCGGCTCTGTGGAGGCGACTTTGCGCTCGTCTTCCAAGACAGCCTCGCTGCGTTCGCGCCTCTGCGTCGCATCGGCGACCAGGTGTACGAGAGTCTTGCCGTGCATCGCGAACTGACGCGTGCCCAGGCAGATACGCTGGCCAAGGAGACGTTCGAGCGGCTTGGGTTGCCGGATTCCGAGCGCGTGCTCGCAAGCTATCCCTTCGAGCTCTCGGGCGGCATGGGTCAGCGTGTGGGCATTGCTGTGGCGCTTCTCTCTGAGCCGCGCATTCTCTTTGCCGACGAGCCCACGAGTGCCCTCGATGTCATCACGCAGGCGCGGGCGGTCGAGCTTTTGCGTACGGTGAATCGCGAGTTGGGGACGACAGTAGTGCTCGTGACGCACAACATGGGCGTCGTGCGTGCCCTTGCCAATCACGTGCTCGTGCTCAAGGATGGGAATGTCGTCGAGTTCGGCGACGTCTTACAAGTGCTCAACGCCCCGTACGCTGCCTACACGCGCGAGCTCATTGCGGCAACGCCACGCATTGCGCGAGGGGAGGGGGTGCGTTATGCCTGAGAATGTTCTGGACGTTCGTGACGTCACCAAGGTGTTTGAGCGCAAGGGGCAACCGAGCCTCAGGGCGGTTGACGGGGTGAGCTTCTCGGTCGGCCGCGGCGAATGCGTGGGACTCGTTGGGGGCTCGGGATGCGGAAAGACGACCATCGCGCGATTGGTCACGCGGCTCATCGAGCCGACGTCGGGCAGCATTGCGCTCAACGGTCGCGACATCCATGAGTCTGCAGATGGCGTGCAGATGGTGTTCCAAAACCCAGCCGCATCGTTTGACCCGCGCAGAACATTGGGGCAGGGCGCAGCCGAAGCTCTCATTAATGCCGGCATGCCCAAGCCGGAAGCGCGCAAGCAAGTGGTCGCGCTCTTTGAGCGGTGCGGTCTGCCTGCTGACTTCGTGGGTCGCTATGCCTATGAGGTGTCGGGTGGACAGTGCCAGCGGGCTGCCATTGCTCGTGCGCTTGCGCCCGATCCCTCGCTCATAGTACTTGATGAGGCGACGAGCGCGCTTGACGTGACCGTGCAGGCGCAGATCGTCTCGCTGCTGCGCGATGTGCGGGCGCAACGTGCCTGCGCATACCTGTTCATCTGCCATGACCTCGCGCTGGTGCAGGGCTTTTGCGATCGCCTGCTCGTGATGTGGCGGGGACGCATTGTCGAAGAGGGGCCAACTGCTGAGGTGATTGCCAGCCCCAAGCATCCCTACACGCGCGAATTGCTCGAGGCCGCGTTCGTGTGACTCCATCACATGTTGCTCGCCCAGGCAAACACTGGCACCGCGCAAAGCAACTAGCATGCTCGTTGCCTAGCACCACCTAGCGTTACATTACTCCGCGGAAAACAAACGCCTTCATAAGCTGACCTACATGAGAGGTGTGGTATTTTGTTTTTTGATTTGCGGAGTTGGTCGACGTTAGGTTTCTGTTGGAGGGTAGCCATGCTAACACGTGCGAAACGTTTTGTCGGTGGCAAGGATGGCGGCGAGAAGGCATCTCGTACAGCGGATGACGTGTTGGGCGGGTGCATGACTCGACGCAACCTGTTCCGCGCATCAGCGCTCCTCGGATTCGCGGCGTTAACGCTACCGACTAGGCAGGCACTTGCCTGGAGCTCGTGGACAAACATGACATCGCCGATCCTGAAGGGTATGGGAATGGGTGATTGCGTACACGAAGATCTCGTCCAAATCGCATATGCCCGTGCGGTGCGCAAACTCGCAAACCAACCAACACCAGACTCGCTGCTCAACCCGTGGGCAGGAACGATTCAGGACGACGCACGATATGCGTCGATTGCGGGAGACATCGTTGACGTGGGCGAGGGCAAGGTGTTTGCAGATGCCGACGACCTCGCGACGCGCCTCTATCGCGAGAACCTCGCCTACCTGCGCATCGGCTCGTTCTGGAACGATGCGGCTGCAAACACTCTGGCGGACTTTAGCTATTCATGCTATTACGCGGAATCCGTGCCAAAGTTCTCGGGTGTTGACCATTACGAAGGTGCCTGGGATGTGGGTCAGCATCTTTGGGAAACGAACGAAGAGAACAAGACAAAATGGATCAAGGGTCTTGACGCGCTCGTGCAGTTTACGATGAACGACCGCAGTGGCTTTATCCACAGCATGCTGACATCGACGGCGAGCCACTCGGCCCACCTCAAGCAATCCGAGGTCAAGCAGTGTATGTTGGAGTTTCTTGGTGTCGCCTACGAGTATGCACGTACGGGCGAAGTGCGCGCAACGAGCGATGTAACGCAGGAGCAGGCCGAGACGATCTTTAGGGGATTCATCGACCTCTACAGCCAGCTCGACGAGAATGCGCACGACATGAGCCTTTCGCTTAAGGTTGGCTCGTCGGAGGCTTCGCGCAGGTTGCCACACCGCAGACTGCGCCTGCGCGCTCTCGGCATGGTGTGCCACACCCTCGAGGACTCTTGGTGTCCTGCCCACACCTGCCGTACATACCACGATGGCGGTAGCATTCCAAAGAACTCCATCCTCGCATTCAGTAACTACAAGCTGCAGAACGGGAACAAGCAGCCGATGTTTGGCTATCACATTCCGTTCGATCGCTATGCCACCTCGGATTCGGAGAATGCCACCAACTGGCGTGAGGCGCTCACGCGAGGTGATAGCGATCACACGGGCACCGAGACGCTTGCGAATGCCCTTGACCCTGGAATGGGTTGCCTCGATGGCGCGGATACCTTCTTCAACACGCTCGGGATGAACGAGAGTATTGCGTGCATCACGAGGCTGTTCGAATACGTGTGCCAGGGGACCGCTTGGGACGATGGCGTTCGCCAATGGGTCGATGCCGAGGTTCTGCTTACCTACTTTGATGAGAGCGGCCAGTCCTACACATGCGATGCCGGTCGGCGCAGCTTGCATACCCCCACATACGTGATTGCTCCCATACAGGCAATGAAAAGGGCATATCGCAAAGCAGGGCTGCAGAAAAACTACGACAACGTGCTTGCTGTCGCTAAGGATTATGACGCTTGGCAGCGAGGAGCTCACAGCTTCTATTCGGGTAAGTACAACACGAGCCAGTCAAAGTACATCATGCCTGGTCATGAAGGAGATTCCATCTGGGATGACGGCGAAGGGGAAAGACGGCTGATGCAGCTCGTGGATCGGCTTCACGAGGGCTACAGCGGATTGGATGACAGCAAACGAAACGATCTGCTCTCTAAGGTCGGCCCGAACTGTTGTCACGACATGGTGCGTGCGCTCAGCATGGTGGGGGGCATGCTGCAGGATTTCAACATTGACCTCAGGGGTAGCCTACGCCCAAGCGACGAGGCAACCATGGCGAGACTTTCGGAGCTGCGCTCGTTCTTTGCTTCAGGCACAAAGGGACAGGACTCGAAGCTTTCATCTCAGTCTTCGCCGGAAGGCGGGCTTATTGCGTCTGCCGACTCTTTCGCTGACGAGTACGAAGAAGACTTCATAACCTCGAACATGGTGGTTGATGACCTCGTCAGGTTCGAGGACGGCTCCTTCTATATAGCTGTGCGTGACGTTGATTCGCTCGAGACGAGCGTCATGGTCGTTCCCTCAGACACTCCTGGCATAGAGATGTTGGTCGAAAATATAGCAAATCTGACCATTACGTATACCCTCGAGGCAGAGTTCGGTGACGATTTGGATTACCGCTACGTTGTGACCGACATCGACTTTGCCGACATGGAAAATGGAGCGTACCTCATCACGGGAACGGTCGCGTCGGTGTCTGAGGATGCAAAGAGCATCGTTCTGAATCTAAACGGTACGGGTGATCTCGAGCTTGCTGTTCAGGATGAGACATACGATGTGCCCCAAGTCGGTACGTACCTTTGCGCTCGCATCATCGGCGGCAGCTCTGGCTATGTACTTGTTAGCTACGACGAGCTCGATACCCCAGGCGAGTTGATGGTGGTGACATACCCGGTGGCGAAGGTGTGCGGATCATGCGTTTGGCTGCTCACGAACGGTGACGAAGCCGATGCCGAAGACGGCCACCGCAAGTATCTGGTGATTGACTACGGAACCGCAGACGTGTATGAAGTGCCTCAAGAGGGGCATGAACTCACAGTGTGCTACCACGATGAAGCCTACGGTGACGTGACCGACATGGACGAGTTCGGGCCCGCCAGTGATGGCTTCGGCCAGGAGTCCACTGAGATCTCTGAGCAGGCTGAGGACGAGCTCAGCGATTCGGCTGTCCCTGGTTACCTTGAGCTTGGCGACGAATACGGAAACCTTTCGTATGGCAACGAGGTATTCCACGTGGCCAACCTCATTGGGGACCCGTTCAAAGATCCCAACGATTTGCCAAAGAACACGGATGAGGGTGAACCTTCGCAGCCAGAGGTGACGCCTGGTGAGGGCGATTCGAAGCCGGGTGATCGAGCTGGATCGAATGGTGCCGACACTTCCGATAACGGAACGCAGACAAACAACCAGACCAACTCGAGTGGGAGCACGCAAAGACCCAGCCCGATTGCCTCGACCGGGAGTACGCAAAAGTCGAGCTCGAGTCTACCAAAAACTGGTGATTCGCTTGCTGGTCTAAACGGCGTATTGTTGGCAATGGCTGCTGCGGGTACCGCATTGGTCGCACATTCCGGTAAGGAGGGTTATCGTGATCGTGGAGAAGACTGACGGCCTGTTTGTTGGGCGGCGCAACGGCGAGACGCTGTGCATTGAGGCATGGGGTACCGATGCGTTGCGCGTGCGGGCGACGAGATACCCGCAGTTCAGTGGCAACGACTGGGCGCTGATCGAGCGTCCCGTGGAGCAGGCGGTGGTCGAGGAGAAACCCGGCACGCCCTGTGTGGTGGGCAACGGTTCGGTGCCTACCTCCTCGTGGTTCGTTACCAACGGCCGCGTGTCATGCGAGGTGAACCCGTATGGCGTGCTGAGCTTCTATCGCGATGGCGAGCTCTTCCTGCGTGAGCATTTCCGCAACTACGACGGCACCGTCTCGCGCGAGAGCCACTGCCTCAAGGTGGAGGGGCGTACGTATCGGGCCCACATTGGTGGCGACTATCGCATCGTTCAGAAGTTCGAGGGCAATCCCGGCGAGAAGATATTCGGCATGGGACAGTACCAGCAGGCGCAGACCGACCTCAAGGGTTGCGTCCTCGAGCTCGAACAAAGAAACTCGCAGGTCAGTATACCGTTCTACGTATCGAGTCTCGGCTATGGCTTCCTTTGGAACAACCCCGCAGTCGGGCGTGTGACCTTTGGCGAGAACGTTACCGAGTGGGTTACCGAGTGCTCGAAGGAGCTGGACTACTGGGTGTGCGTGGGCGATGGGCCGCGCGAGATCATCGAGTCCTACACGGCGCAGACCGGTCGTGCGCCCGAGTTCCCCGACGACCTCATGGGGCTTTGGCAGTGCAAGTTGCGCTATCGCACGCAGGAAGAGGTGCTCGCGGTCGCGCGCGAGTGTCGCCGTCGTGACGTGCCCATTGACGTCATCGTGATTGACTTCTTCCACTGGCCGCGTCAGGGCGACTGGTGCTTCGACCCTGTGTATTGGCCCGATCCCAAGGCGATGTGTGACGAGCTACACGAGATGGGCATCAAGGTGTGCGTCTCGGTCTGGCCGAGCGTCGACAAAAAGAGCTCGCACTTCGAGGAGATGTGGGAGCGGGGTCTGCTCATCCGGACCGAACGCGGCACCAACCAGACTTACGAATACCAGGGCGATTGTCTGGAAATCGACTGCACCAATCCCGAGGCGCGGGCCTACCTCTGGGACATCTTGCGCGCGAACTACGCCGACCTTGGCATCGACATGTTCTGGCTCGACAACGCCGAGCCAGACTTCGCGGTCTACGACTTTGACAACTATCGCTATCAGCTGGGTCCGGCGCTTGCCTGCTCAAACATCTACCCGCAGTGGTACAGTCGCGCGGTGTGGGAAGCGCAGGTGGCCGACGGGTGGAAGAACCCCGTCAACCTGCTGCGCTCTGCTTGGGCAGGAAGCCAGCGCTTTGGCAACGTAGTGTGGTCGGGCGACGTGCCGGGGACCTTCGAAGCTTTGCGCGATCAGCTGCAGTGCGGCATCAACGTTGGTCTCGCGGGCATTCCATGGTGGACGACCGACGTGGGCGGCTTCATGGCCAACGACTGGCACGACCCCGACTTCGTGGAGCTGCTCGTCCGTTGGTTCCAGTTCGGTACCTTCACGTCGGTTCTGCGCCTGCATGGCAACCGCGGGCCTTATAACATCCCCGCGCTTGATGACCGCGAGTTCGGGGGAGGGTACCTCTTCACCGGCCAGCCGACCGAGCTTTGGCAGTACGGCGAAGAGGCCGAGCGCATCATGCGCGCCTATCTTGCGCTGCGCGAAGAGTTGCGTTCGTACATTGCGAGCCTCTTTGCGCAGGCAAGTGCTGATGGCAGTCCCTTGTTGCGGGCTTTGTTCTATGAGTTCCCTGACGACCAGACCGCATGGGAGACCTACGACGAATTCATGTTTGGTCCGCGCTACCTCGTGGCACCGGTGCTCGAGTTGGGCATGCGTGAGCGTGCGGTCTATCTGCCCGCAGGCACCTGGCGCGATCTGCGCGACGGCACGCTTGTGGAGGGTCCGACGACAATGACTGCGGCAGCCCCGCTGAAGTCCATCCCCGTCTTTGAGCTGGTCTCGCGCGAGGGCTAACGTGTGGCTTGGGTATCGGGGACAGTGCCCCCGGTACCCTGAATTAGCGAGACTCGCTGGAGATGAGGCGTGCCCGAACGGCTTCGAGATCTACCTCGGGCACGCCGCATTCTTCGAGGAATGTGCGTACCGTGCCGTGCGTCTCGACGAGCGTGTCGTACACGGTCGAGATCGCCTCGAGTCGCGAGCGGAGCAGATACGCGATGAAGTCGCCCTTGCGATGTTCTTTGGGCAACTCGCCCCTTACGCAGAAGGTATGCACCATGGCGTCGACCGCCGTCTTTTGCGCAAACGAGTAGCAGTAGTCCGCGATGATCTGTTCGCGTGGCACCTCGACGAGGCCGAGCAGCAGCATCGCAAGCATGCCCGTGCGGTCCATCCCGGCCGCACAATGAAACAACACGCATTCGGTATCCGCGGCCTCAGCGCAGAACGCGAAGCACCTGCGAACCGCGTCGCGCAAGGCCAGCATGTGCAGGTAACTCTGCACGAGGTAGTTGTGGGTATCATGTGCGGGCATCATGGTCGGCGCGGAGATGTCTATGTCATAGAGCGGTACGTTTTCCCAGCGGACCCAACGCTGCTGGGAAAAGCGACAGGTTGCTCGCGGAGACTCGCCCGCGCTGCGCAGGTCGAGCACACGCGTCACGCCCCAGCGCCTACACTCCTTGAGGTCAGCGCGTGTGATTGATGCCGTACCACCACACCGTACAAACCGATGCATGAGGGTTGGCCCAGAGGGCGTGTCATATCCGCCGAGGTCGCGCACGTTTGCCACTGAATGGACGTTGAGAGAGGGTTTGGTTTGCATGTTCGCCTCCTTCGGGGCTGATGGCCTCTACCTTATCACGCCACGTCGCATGCGTTGGCGCTATACTGGTGCGCACCCGTCGAAAGGAACCCATATGAGCAACATCGCCCAGATCGCCGCGACCATGAAGCTCGAAAGCCCCGTGATGGCGGCAACGTCGCTTGAGACGCGCAACGACGCCCTCGCACGCATCCGCGAGGCACTTCTTGCCAACCGCGACCGAATATTCGCCGCCAATGCCGCCGACCTCGCTGCAGCCGAGGAGTCGGGCGTCGCCGCTCCCATCGTGAAGCGCCTGAAGTTTGACGAAGGCAAGCTTCAGGGCGTGTGCGACGGCATCTCCGACCTCATCGGCCTACCCGATCCCGTGGGTCGCGTGCAGCTGCGCCGCGAGCTTGACGAGGGCCTAGTCCTCGTGCGCGAGGCGGTGCCCATCGGAGTCATTGGCGTCATCTTTGAGGCGCGCCCCGACGCGCTCGTGCAGATTTCCACGCTCTGCCTAAAGAGCGGCAACTGCGCCGTCCTCAAGGGTGGCAGCGAGACGATGCGCACAAACAAGACCCTTTTTGAGGTCATCCATGCCGCAGCCGTCGAGGCCGGCCTGCCAGAGGGCTGTCTGCACCAAGTGGAGGCCCGCGAGGAGATCGGCGAGCTTTTGGCCTGTGACCAGTCCGTGGACCTACTCATTCCGCGCGGCTCCAACGCATTTGTGCGCTACATCATGGACAACACGCGCATTCCCGTGATGGGCCATGCCGACGGCATCTGCCATGTGTATGTGGACGCCGATGCTGACGTGGACAAGGCCGTGTCAATCGTCGTCGACGCAAAGACCCAGTATGTGGCGGTATGCAACGCTGCCGAGACGCTGCTCGTCGCACGTGCGGCCGCTCCGACTTTGGTGCCCGCGCTTGTGAATGCGCTGCAGGATGCCGACGTCGAGGTGCGCGGAGACGAAGAAGTCCAGGCGCTCGTGGACTGCGTGCCCGCGACCGACGAGGACTGGGACACCGAGTACCTCTCGCTCACCATCTCCGTCAAGGTCGTTGACGGCGTGGACGAGGCCATAGAGCACATCAACCGTCACGGTTCGCACCATACCGATGCCATCGTCACGGAGAACGCTGCCACTGCAGCACGTTTCCAACAGCTCGTTGACTCCGCGGGCGTGTATTGGAACGTCTCGACGCGCTTCGCCGATGGCTTCCGCTACGGTTTCGGCGCTGAGGTGGGCATTTCCACGAGCAAGCTTCACGCGCGCGGTCCCGTCGGCCTTGACGGTCTCGTGACGTACAAGTACAAGCTCAGTGGCGACGGCCACGTGGTCGCCGACTACGCGAGCGGTACGAAGAGCTTCCATTTCCGCGATCTCGCATAGGCTGCGATGGATGAGGCGAAAGGGGAGACCCTTTCGCCTCATTGCACGGGTCGCCAGGCGTGCAAGAATCTAGTTGCTCTGCACTGGCAAACTGATGCATAATGATTGCAGCCTGACGTTATTTGACATAGTATAGATGTCAACTGGGGGAGGGAGATGCGTATGACAACGGCAACGACGATACGTATGGACGACAGTATCAAAGCGCAGGCCACGGACATTCTCGAGTCTATAGGACTGGGTCTGAACGCATACGTCAACCTTGCCCTGCGTCAGCTGGTGAACCAGAGGCGGATTCCATTCGAGCTCCTGCCAGCGGATGATGTGCCGAATGAGGAGACGCGTCGTGCCATGGTGCTCGCCGAGGCAAAGGAGCTCGGAATCGTGAAGGATGATGACCTCTCCTTCGATGATGTGGACATGCTCATGGCCTCCTTGGACGAGGACTGAGGAATGGCATATACCATTAAATACGACGCGACGTTCAAGAAGGACTACAAGAGGGTGATGGGTTGGCATCCGGAGCTCAAGAGCGAATTCAAGACTGCCGTCGCGGAACTTGCCGCTCATGGCAGACTTCCTGAGTCATACCATCCGCATCCTCTTACCAATCCAGGTGGCAATTACAACGGCCACATCGACTTCCACCTCTCAACGGGTAGAGTCGACGTAGTGGTGCTCTATATGCCTCATCGTACAAACCCCGTGATACGACTCGTGAGGATGGGTACTCATAGGGAGCTCTTCCAAGGACCAATGAAGTAAGCTGCTTTCGTGTGGACAGTTCCCTGAGTACCCAGGAGACTGCCCCCCAGTACCCCGTACCATGAAAAGGTTAGCGGGCTAGCAGTAATTCTGTCCCATGCAAGGGTTACAATCTTGAGTCCCAAAGCAACGATAGGCCGAAAGGATCACATGACCATCAATCTCGAAGGACTGAATCCCGCCCAACGCGAGGCCGTGTTGTGCACAGAAGGGCCACTGCTCGTATTGGCGGGCGCCGGCTCGGGCAAGACGCGTGTCCTTACGCAGCGTATTGCGCACATCGTGGGCGACTGCGACGTGCGTCCATGGCACATACTCGCCATTACCTTCACAAACAAGGCTGCTGCCGAGATGCGGGAGCGCATCGCCCAGATCGTGCCCGACACGCGCGGGATGTGGGTGAGTACCTTCCATGCGATGTGCGTGCGCATGTTGCGCGACGATGCTGAGCTCATCGGCTTCAGCTCCAACTTCTCCATCTACGACGATGATGACTCCAAACGACTCGTGCGCCAGATCATGACCGACCTCGACATTGACCAGCGTCACTTTCCGCTGCCCGCCATCCGTTCGCGCATTTCTTCGGCAAAGAACGCGCTCATCTCACCCGACGAGATGAGCGGCCAGGCATCCGACCCGCTAGAGCGTGCAGCGGCTCGCGTCTACCATGAGCTGCAGCGCAGGCTCGAGCGCGCCAACGCCATGGACTTCGACGATTTGCTTGTGCACGCCTACGAGTTGCTGAGTCGCAACGAGCGACTGCGCGAGGCGTACCAGGATCGATTCACCTACATCTGCGTGGACGAGTACCAGGACACCAACCACGTGCAGTATGCCATCACCAACCTGCTCGCGAGCAAGTACAGGAACCTCATGGTGGTAGGTGACGACGACCAGTCCATCTACTCGTGGCGTGGTGCTGACATCAAGAACATCCTTGCCTTCGAGCAGGACTATCCAGACACGCGCGTGATTAAGCTGGAGCAGAACTACCGCTCCACAGGCCACATCCTCGCTGCCGCAAACGCGGTGGTGGCGCACAACTCCCGGCGCAAGAGCAAGCGTCTCTTCACCGATGCCGGTGATGGTGAGCTGATTCACGTGTTTCAGGCCTCCGACGAGCGCGACGAGGGTCGCTGGATTGGCGGGCAGATCGAGAAGCTGCACGATGGCGGGACGAGCTATGACGACGTAGCCGTTTTCTATCGCACCAACGCCCAGTCGCGTATCCTTGAGGATATGTTCCTGCGTGCAGGCGTGCCCTACAAGCTCGTGGGCGGCACGCGATTCTTTGACCGGGCCGAGATTCGCGACGTGATGGCCTACCTCAAGCTCGTGCTCAATCCGGCCGATGACGTGAGCGCCCATCGCATCGTCAATACTCCGCGTCGTGGCATCGGAGCACAGAGCATCGCAAAGATTGATAATTATGCGATGACCAACGGCCTGTCGTTCTTCTCGGCGGCGCAGGCATGCGTGGCCGAGTCGGGCGTGCTGGGCGCGAGGGCTCGCAACGCACTTGCACAGTGGACGCAGACCATCGAGCACGCACGCCACTACTCGGGTGACCTCATCGAGGTGGTCAAGCGTATCGTGGACGAGGCCGGACTCATCCAGGCGCTCGAGGCAGAGCACAGCGTCGAGGCGGATAGTCGCATCGAGAACATCCGCGAGTTCTTTGGCGTGGCGGCTGAGTTTGACGAGACGCACGAGGATGCGGCCAGCACCTTGGAGGGCTTGCGCCAGCTTCGTGAGGCGGGGCGGGATGACGAGGAAGGCGTGCCCATCGAGACATCGGATGCAGCTGGTGGGATGACTCTTGGTGCGCCGCGAGCGACGGATGCGTTTGCGCCAACGTTTGCACCAGCACCGGCAGAGCCTGCCATGCCGCCTGTCGCCGCGGAGAAGCTCCCAGCATTTCTCGAGTGGTTGGCCCTGCGAAGTGACTTGGACGCACTCTCGGGCCAGACGCATGCCATTACCATGATGACGATACACTCCGCCAAGGGCTTGGAGTTTCCCGTGGTGTTTGTCGCGGGTATGGAGGAGGGCCTCTTTCCCCACTCAAACGGCCATGATGACCCGGGTCGCATGGAGGAGGAGCGCCGCTTGGCCTACGTCGCCATCACTCGTGCGAGGAAGAGCCTCTACCTCACCTATGCCATCACGCGCCACATGTACGGCTCGACGCAGGCCAACCCACGCAGCCGCTTCGTTGACGAGATTCCTGACGAGCACATCGATGCCATCGGCGTGGGTTCTGCGGGGTTTTCGGGTGTGGGCTGGGAGAAGCGTGGCGACCGTCATGGCACCTTCGGCTCGGGCAGGGGTTCCTCCGTCTATGGCGGACAGGTCTTCGGTCAGCACACGCGCTCATCGGGGCGTGGCTCCTCCACCTTTGGTCGTGGCCTTGGTCGCGATGCGTCGGCATCGGAGTCGCGTTCAGAGAGCGCGTTCGGCACCTCACGCATGCCGAACGTCCAGCCAAAGAAGCCCGATTCGTTTGCTGCGGGCGATCGGGTCTCTCACAAGACCTTCGGCCCTGGGGTGGTGCTCTCGGTCGATGGCGACGTTATCGCGGTACGCTTCACGCGCACGGGCAAGGTAAAGAAGCTCATGCGCGGATTCGCCCCGCTGGTCAAGGTGGGGTAGGGCTAGTACACGGAGGAGGCTTCCTCTCCGTGGCCTTAGGCGGGTTGGATGCCGAGCCCTACCATCTCGGGACCTGTGTGGACGATGAGGTCTGGCGTCAAGCCAGAGCGTATCACCTCACAGATGTTGCTTACTTGCTCGCGCAGTGTTGCCTCGAGTGAGTCAAAGAGGTCGCATGCGTCCGTGCAACATATGCCTACGCGCACCTGCTCGAATTTGCTGGCGTGTGCCTTGATCAGCTGAACCTGCGCAGCGATGGCGCGCTCCCATCCGCGCACCTTCTTCTCGACCACATAGCGGCCTTCCTCGTTGCAGGTGATAACGGGCTTGATGTTGAGCACGCTGCCCAAGCGATAGGTGAGCTGGTTGATGCGCCCGCCCTTGTAGAGGTAGTCGAGGGTCTTTGTCACGAAGTACACGCGGCTCTTTTCCGCGATGTCAGCGAGACGCGCCTCGAGCTCGGCGAAGGGTATGCCATTCTCGATCATCTGTGCCGCTCGCATCGTGACCATACCCGCCACGACACCGATGCTCTTTGTGTCGCATACAGCGAGCTCGAAGTCATCGATCATGCGAGCTACCGTACGGACTGTCTGGTAGGTAGCCGAGAGGGTTGACGAAATGGTTACAAACACCCCGCGCTCGTAGCCGTCGGCGCGTGCCTGCTCGATTGCCTCGCGTATCATGTGGGGCGTGGGAAGTGAGGTGGTGGGAATCTCCTCCGGCAGTCGCTCGATGAGCTCGTCGGCACTGATGTCCTCACCGCTGCGATAGGTGCTCCCATCCCGATAGTTGATGAGCAACGGCACGATGCGTATGTCATGCTCGCGTGCGAACTCCTCGGGGGTATTCGTACCCGAGTCGGTGAGTACAGCAATGCGCTGGTCGTTCATGGGTCTCCCTCCTTGCCCTCGATTCCCATGTCGTGACTATAGCACTTGCGCTACGATAAGAGATACATTGGCGGAGTAATCATAGCGGATAGTAGATAGGCATACCATGCTCAACACCCCACGATTCAGCACGCCCCTTAGCAAACGCGCAAACGAGGAACCCATCGAGATTCCCGACGTGACGGAGCTTGACGACGAGGACAGCATGCGGCGATTCATCTATGACGAGCCCGCTGTCATACGTCGTCTCGAGCAGCGCTCGACCTTCGAGAGCATTACCTCCAACGGTACGGTTGCCGCGGCGGTAATGGTGCTCGCTGCCATACTCGCCGTCATCGTGGCTAACTCGCCGGCATATGAGGTGGTTGAGCAGATATTGCTCTCGACCGTCGGTTTCGTCATAGGCCCGCTTTCGGTCAATGCCCCCCTCGAGGTGCTCATCAACGACGGTCTCATGGCTGTCTTCTTCCTGCTCGTGGGCATCGAGCTCAAGTACGAGATGAAGGTTGGCCAGCTCAGAAAGCCACGCCAAGCGGCCCTGCCCATGCTCGCTGCGGTCGGTGGCGTCGCTGTGCCGGCGCTCATATACCTCGCCTTCAACCATGGTTCGACGAGCAGTGGCTGGGCCATACCCATCGCCACCGATATCGCCTTTGCGCTGGGTGTCATGTCGTTGCTCGGCGATCGCATCGCTCCAGAGACGAAGGTGTTCTTTCAGACGCTGGCCATTGCCGACGACATTCTGGCGATTGTGGTGCTCGCGGTCTGCTATGGCCAGACACCAAACATCGCGTGGTGTGGAGCGGTCCTGGCAGTGATTGTGTTGCTCGCCATGTTAAACGGTGCGCATGTTTACTCGCTCAAACCGTATAGCGTTCTCGGTGCCGTGCTGTGGGTATGTATGTACAAGAGTGGCATTCACGCGACGCTCTCGGGCGTTATCCTTGCGTTCTTCTTGCCGGTGCAGACCGAGGTCAGGCTTTCGGCACTGCACGACTGGCTTGACGTGTGGGCCACCGAACTGGACGACACCTACGACGATGAGGCGCACGTGCTTGGTCAGCATGACTTCACCGATGATGCAAATATCGTCGAGCGCGTCATGCATCGCGTGACGCCACCCTTACATCGCGCCGAGCGCAACATCTCGGTGACGGTGAACTTTGTCATCCTGCCGCTCTTTGCCTTTGCAAACGCACAGGTGAGGCTGGTGGGGGTAGACATCGGTACCATCATTGGCAATTCGGTGACCCAGGGGGCGTTTCTGGGTGCGGTCATCGGCAAGCCGATAGGCATCATCTTGGTGACCTTCGTGCTCGTGCGCATCGGCTTTGCCAAGCTGCCGCGCCATGTGGACTGGATGCAGGTAACGGCCGTTGGCATCATGGGCGGACTGGGATTCACCATGTCAATCCTGATTGCGGGTCTGGCGTTTCCCGACCCCGAACTCGTGATGGCAGCCAAATGTGCCATTTTGGCTGGTTCGGTGACCTCGGCTACACTTGGCATCGTCTATGTCTACGTTGCGGACGCGCTGGCAAGCAAGCGTGCCCGCAAGCAAAAGGAGGCGGCATGATATCCCCGTCCAGACCCGCCGAAGAATACGGCGAGCTTCAGGGGCTCGTTGACGACCTGTACGCAGACAGTCCCGGTGTCGCAGTGGCTCGTATGGACGTACTCGTGCGCGCAGAAGTCAACGACCTCGCGGATGACCTCATGGAGGTGGTGGAGCTTCTGCCAGCGGGCACGTACAAGCGTGCACGTCTCTGTGACCAGCTCAACTCGATCATCACGGCCCATGGCTGGGCCTATCTTTACGGCACCGTGGAGTGAGCTTCCGCTATACTTTGCACGACGGCGATTCAAGGAGGCAATCATGCCAAACGCATACCAGCAGATGACGACCTCAGAGCTTGATGCGACTATAGCGCAGCTCGAGGAGCAGGTCGCAAAGATTCGCGCGCTCGGTCTCAAGCTCGACATGGCGCGAGGCAAGCCGAGTTCCGAGCAAACCGACCTCTCGCGTCCGATGCTGGACCTTCTGACCAGCGAGTCGGAACTCGTGGATGAGGGAGCCTCCGCCGATAACTACGGCTTCCCCGATGGCCTTCCCTCCGCCCGACGTCTCGCGGCAGAGCTTCTGGGCGTGGACGCGCAGAACGTGATCGTGGCAGGCTCGTCGAGCCTCAACCTCATGCACGACGTGGTGGTGAACGCCTATACCAAGGGCATCGGTGGAAACGCGCCGTGGTGCGCCCAAGGTGAGGTGAAGTTCCTCTGCCCTAGTCCGGGCTATGACCGCCACTTCGCAATCACCGAGCGTTATGGCATCCGCAACGTGCCCATAGCCATTGGCGACGACGGCCCTGACATGGATGAGGTCGAGCGACTGGTGAACGGCGATCCCACGGTCAAGGGCATGTGGTGCGTACCCAAGTATGCCAATCCTACGGGTGTCACCTATTCCGACGAGGTTGTGCGCCGCATCGCCGCCCTCAAGCCCGCCGCAGCCGACTTCCGCGTCTTTTGGGACAACGCTTATGCGGTGCATGATCTCTATGACGAGGGTGACGAACTGCTGAACGTATTCGAGGCGCTTGCCGAAGCTGGTACAAAGAACCTCGTTTACGAGTTCGCTTCCACGGCGAAGGTGACCTTCCCCAGTTCGGGCATGGCCTTCGTGACGGCAAGTCCCGCCGACATCGCCGAGATTCGCGCGGCCTTCTCCATCGAGCGTGTGAGCCCCGAGAAGCTCTCGCAGCTCGCACACGTACGCTTCCTGCGCGACGTAGACGGCATTCGTGCCCACATGGCGCGTCATGCCGAGATTCTCCGTCCACGTTTCGAGCTCGTCCAGCTCAAGCTCGAGGAGGGCTTGGGTGGTCTCGATGTCGCCCGTTGGACCCATCCGCGTGGCGGCTACTTCGTATCGTTCGACGGTCCTGCAGGTTCGGCAAAGGCCATCGTGGCTCTCATGGCCGAGCTGGGCGTCACGCTCACCGGCGCGGGTGCGACCTGGCCGTATGGTAGGGATCCTCTCGACACAAACATTCGCATCGCCCCGACCTTCCCCACGCTCGCAAACCTCGGTGCCGCGCTTGACATCTTTGTAGTGGCCGTCAAGCTCGTCAGTGCCCGTCTTGCACTTGCTGAGCGCTAAAGAAGCGTCAAGCATATTGCACGTCCGACTGGCAGTCCCTTGAGACGCATGCGTCGGCTGCTGCCAGTCGGAGTACGTCAGGGACGAGCGCGCCGGAGAGGCCGATGGCGCGCGTCGTGACATCATGACCAATTGTGTAGAATGCGCAAACGTGTGCGTCCATGACTTGACGTGGCGTGGCACGGGGGCATATCTCTAAATGTTACATCTGGAACGAATCGGACTCATCGCCAAGCACGGTAATCGTCGCAAGGCAGTTTGAAAGGTGGACTAGCATGGCTAAGCCAAAGGAGAAGGAACTCGGTGGAGCTCGCAGCATGTCTAAGGGTGCAAAGATTCTGGTCGTCGTCTTTGCCGTTCTCATGGCGTTGTCCATGATGCTCCCGAGCTTGGCTCCGATCTTTGCAGGAAGCTCCGTTGCCGACGAGGGCACGACAGAGCAAGCCGACACATCTACGGACGATGAGTCCACCAAGGAGGAGGCCAAGGACGAAAAGGCCGATGAGACCAAGGACAAGGATGCCAAGGATGGCGACAAGGCCGAGGACGCAAAGAAGGACAAGGCATCTGACAAGGTTGTCGGCGAGGAAAACATCCCTGACAACGAGACACTCAAGTCTTCAGCCGAGACCAATGTCGAGAAGGTAAAGAAGTACCTTGCCCGTCTCGACGAGGACGAAAACAACCTCGCAGCCCTGCTCAACATCGGACAGACCTATATGAGCTGGGGGTATTCCGCCTATAGCAGCAGCACGACAGACGAGGAAAAGGCCTACTCCAAGGCTCTGCTCGATACCGCGATTGAGTATTTCGACCGCTACCTCAAACTCAACGACTCCGCCACGGTAAAAATTAACCGTGCCATCGCCCAGCACTACGGCGGAGAGACCGAAGCAGCTATCGAAGCGCTCAAGAAGGT
>CACXDP010000167.1 GCA_902766445.1 uncultured Coriobacteriaceae bacterium | reverse complement strand
GCGATAGTCGAGCTCGAGCGCTCTCATGAGGGCGTCCTCCGCCGGTTTGGGTATGTTTACGCCAAGCGCCGACGGACGTCTGAGGTCATCGGTAAAGGTGCGCTTCAGGCTATCGCTTGGCACCTGGCCCGTCAGCGCGTGATATGCGGTAGCGGCCAGCGCATAGACGTCGGTCCATGGTCCCTGCGCCGATGCGTCACCGTACTGCTCGGGCGGCGCATAGCCCGGCTTTACCACGATAGTGCGGCGCATCGTGTCCTCGACGGCAAGCACGGACCCGAAGTCCAGCAACACGCCCTTGCCGTCTGACCGCACTCGGATGTTATCGGGGCTCACGTCGCGGTGTAACAGACCCGCTTCGTGCAGACTAGTAAGAGCATCGGCCACCGGCCCGAGCACGACAAGCACCGTCTGGAGATCAAGCTGACCGTTGGCTGATATGACATTGACCAAGTCTACGCCCACGACGTACTCCATCACCAGGCACATGCGATCACCTACGGCGAGGAAGTCGCGCACTGCCGCGATGCCTGGATGCTTGGAGTATTGTGCAAGCGAACGCGCCTCGTGCAGATACCTGTCCCGCTGCTCAGGACCGGAGTCCGCGAACACCTTGACAGCAACGTCTACATCGAGCAGCTCGTCATGCGCTTTCCAAGTCTCGCCGAAACCGCCCGCGCCTATCCGCTCACTCAAGACGTAACGGTCGGCAATCCTGTCCCCGGACTTAATCTGCTCCACGTTGTCCCCCATCTCGCAAATTGGCAAGCACTGGCTATGAATCCGATTCCTATTATATCTTGCGTCAAACGCGCACAAAGCGCGTGTTCGAGATGAATATGTCATCCCCGTCACGCGAAAACGGCTGCGTCCACACGTATTCATCGCCAATTGGCCTGCCAAGAACCCCAAGCCTGTATCGAATGGTTATGTTGCCACCTTCAATCTCGTAAGTCCCAGTTCCAGTTATGCCAAACGCGTTCATCTCGACCGATCCATCTGATCCGAAGGTGAACTCCTGGCCAGTGCTTGTATCGCGGTATGTTCCTTCCAGACGTCCATCTTCTTGTTGGGGCTCAGCGATCTGCGCCTCGTCGTCATCGTCTTTGTTCGCGTCAGAGCAAGTCGTGAGGCCATATTCCCTCGCGCCATTGTCGCGGTGGTCAAGCACCGCCATCCTATAGAGATCAATGTCGTGGCAGTAAGTGGTTCGATCCCAAATGGCCCAGCCCTTCTCCCTCACCATATAGTGGAACATTTCAGTATGGCCGAACTTTGCACCAGGTAGACTTACCTTCATGTCCGACCAATTGCCTTTCGGCCCAAAGGAGTCGTACTCGTTGTACACGTTGTGAATGTTCTCGTAACCGTCCGATATGTCCTCGTCAGATGCGATGACTTTGATACCGCCGAACGTGTACACGTGGATGTCCTCCTGTTTTGTTTTTCCACACCACCAACAATCGGAATCGCTGAGGCCATGTGTGAGTCGCGCACCCAACGTGCTTGCGCAGGCCCCGCCGAGGCTGTGCCCACACACGAGGAACACCAGTCGCCGGGAGGTCTTGTCGAGTCCGTTCTTCTTCGCGTAGGCCTCAAGGTCATCCTTCACCAGTGCCTCATAGTTGGCGATATTCGACCATATCCCGATACCCGTGCCAGAGTGCTTCGTCTCCATCAGCTTGCCATGCGCGATATCACTCACCTTTTCGTTCGTGGTCGTCGTACCGCGCGTGACCACGGCGACATATGTAACTTCCTCATCGTTGACAGTACTCTCCCTCATCCCAATCGTCACCGCAAAGGAAACTTCGTCATCGTTGGTATCGGAGTAACGATTGGGTTTGCATCTCTCAAACCCAATCTCCTGCAATTCCGCGATAATCCCAAACGAGGTCTCGCTATTCGCCTTGGCACTTAGACCAGCGGCCTTGATGGCGATATCATCTTCGAACTCTAAGGAAGACGCTCTGGCAAGACCCATCAGGTCGTTATTCTCCGTAGGCTCAACCTCGTAGCTCGTCATACCGACTACGGTAACGTCGCTTCCATCCAACTCCATAAAGCAGAGCGATGGTGGCGAGTCATTTCGATACGTTTGAGGAACAAAGAAAATCTTGTCGCCCACCACGGAGAACTGCAGCACGCGAATACCCCGCTGGGAGAAGTCGCTCGTCACGCCAATCGCAGCCTCGACGTCTTCGGACTGGATTTCCTTTGCTTCAACCTCTCGCGTTCCATCAGGCTGGACTCGATACAGAAGCGTGTTTGCACCAAGGAGCCTTTCCATGTAGGTTATGACTCCGTCACGTCCGACGAAGGGTCCCAAGGGTGTATCGTCGACGCTAAAAGGACAGGCAAAGTAGCAGATGCGATCTGACCCTCCCTCGTCCACTGAAAGTATCTTTTGGAACGGCATGCCCACATATTCCGATGTGTCCTTTTGGTCGCCGCGAATCCCTTCCTCGTCCTGTTCTACGAAAGCGGACTTCTCGCGGAGATACAAACGCCCGTTGGCTGGCACAAGTGTATGGATAATGCCGTCCGTTTGGTAGATATAGTGACTCTCGCCTGAGGAGAGGTCGCAAGCAGCCACCTTACTGCCCTCATCTGACCCACTCCACACATAAGCTTGCGTACCATCTCCACCGACGATCCATCCCTCAATCTCGCCGTCGACCTCGCATTCTACCCTCTCGTCGGGAGACTCGAACGAGCACGAATATATACAGTCATTGCGCATGTAATAGTATCGATCACCCACGACCTGCGCATAGTTTGTGCCATTGCTCGAAGTGGTCCAGCTATTCACCAACTCGAGATTAGAGCCGTCGAGTCCGCAACGACGAAACGTGCATTGTTCCGAACCTTCGCCATCAGTCTCAACAAAGTAGATATGCTTGTCATGCATAGCGATGTTTGCCACGCTTACGCCTGAATCCGCTCCACCGACATTGACACACGCATAGAGCTCCTCGTCGGCGCCGACAGATGTTGCCAGGCGGATGCTCGCCGCATCGGGGCTAACGTACCATACACTGTCGCCATCGCAAGCCGAGATACTTCCCAGCCCAACCTCAGATAATTCGGTGGCATGGCCCCACTCATCTATAGGCTCTGGTTGCGAATCCCGGACATCACGACTCGACTCACGCACAGGCACGTACAACACGAGCCGTATCGCAAACACCGCCAACGCTACAGCCACAACGACAAGCACCACAAGAGCGCGAGACTTTCGTTTAGGCCCCGGCATTTCCAAGTTCTCCGCCGCTGGAACGTTGTTACCATTCTCGCGTTGCGGAAAGCCACCGTTTACCTCACTATGGGCGAGATTCCCCACAGGACGGCCACATGAGGCACAAAAACGTGCGCCAGCAGTTATCTTCGAGCCACATCGCGCACAATACATCGCAATTACCTATCACCCATGCCCGGCACGGACTTCGCGGGCTTACCACAACGAGCGCAGAACTGTGCAATGGGATTGAGCTGGGCACCACAATGCGTACAATACCGAGATTGGGAGGGCTGCTGAGGCAACGTCGGTTGTTGTCGAGCCGGCTGTATGGGCAATTGCCGTTCGGGCATGCGTTGCTTCCGGACTGGAGCCACAATCTGAGGCGATACGACGCCCATGCCCGAGGTACTAGGTGCCGCTTGTCTGTCTCCCGGCTG
>CACXDP010000166.1 GCA_902766445.1 uncultured Coriobacteriaceae bacterium | reverse complement strand
GGTTGCCTGCCGATGCCACCGTCACGATTCCCTTGCCATACGCCTCATCGACCTTACTTTCCAGCTCGTAGATCGCATCGTCAATTGCTGCACCCGGAGTCAGTCGCGCCATCATGAGGCCGTCCGTCACAGCCTCGATGCCGCTGGGATCTACGCTCTGTATTCCCGCCTCCACTATGGCCTGCGAGAGTTGCTCGACGGTTGTGCCCTCGCGCACCGAAATGAGCACCACGCCTGGCTCGTATTCGGCATCGGGGGCAACCTTGGGCTGCTCGGCGTGCGGGATGGCGGCGTCCACTTGGCGTTGCAGCTCTTCGTCTGTGAGGGGAGAATCCGTATCAGTTGCTGGTGCGTTGGCGGAGCCTTCGTGAGAGGATGGTTCAGCCATGGGGTTGCTGGCCCGTGCGGACTCTTCGTCCTGGGCGACAGGGGCGCTGGGTTCCGAGGTCTCGGACGTGGGCGCGTCAGTCGCGGGCGGGTTTGCGAATTGGTCGGCATCCCCGGTTGATGCGGGTTGCCCTGCTGATGGGCCCGACGGGTCTGCGGGCGCCTGCGCAAGAAGTGCCACGGCAATTACGACACAAAGAATCGACAGCGCCGCAACGAGTGCGCGGGCATGCTTGTGCAGGCGCATGTGGCCTCCTTGCTTGGACGTTGGGGCTATCCTTTCGGGCGCCGATGAGGTGGTACGCCAAAGGGTAGACCTCTGCGTCCCAGAGAACCAAAGTTTAGCATGTCTCTGCGTTTTCGCAGGTCAGGGGATACGAATTTGCGTGACTCGCTAGAGGTCCTTTAGGGGCTTCAAGGACTCTAGAGGGTGTCAGAAAGACCGCGCGAAAGCCCCAAACCTGTCACTCTTTGCGCGTCGAGTTGTCAGTTTCGGAGTGGGGAGGGCTGCGCCGTCGTATACTTGTCCTGCTACGAGAAAGAAGGTGCGGTCGTGAAGCGATTCAACACTGCGGGACCCTGCATCCCCACAAGGCACTACATGGTGGACATCTCCGAACGCGTGCGACAAATCCGTAAGATGGTTGACAACGGGGACTACTTCTGCATGAATCGTGGACGGCAGTACGGCAAGACCACCACAATCGCGGCGCTGGAGCGTGAACTCTGTGAGGACTACCTTGTGATTAGCCTGGACTTCCAGCAGCTCGGCAGCGAGGAATTCGTCGACGAGAACACCTTTGCCAATGCGTTCGTGACGGTGTTGCAACTGGAACTGAGCATGTCGCCGCAGGTTACGCCAGATATACTCGCCACGCTCGACCAGATGTTGGAGTCTGCCGAATCTGACAGGTATAGGCTGCTGCGCCTCTTTGTTGACCTTGGGCGCATCATTTCGAGCTCGCAACGCCCCATCGTGCTCATCATAGACGAGGTGGATAGCGCCTCAAACAACCAGGTGTTTCTAGACTTCCTTGCGCAGCTGCGATTGCAGTACTTGAGGCGCGCAAAGAATCTGCGCGTTCCCGCCTTCCAGTCCGTCATCCTCGCCGGTGTCACAGACATACGACACCTGCGTTCGAAGATTCGCGACGAGGACCAGCATAAGGTCAACAGCCCATGGAACATCGCGGTGGAGTTCGCGGTGGACATGGACTTGAGTGTGGATGGCATCCAAGGCATGCTTGCGGACTATGAATCCGACCACGCGACTGAGATGGATGCGGCTGCGGTCGCGCAGGCGATACGAGAATACACGCATGGCTATCCGTTCCTCGTGAGCCGCATATGCCAGATTATGGACCAGAAGCTCGTTGGCAATGGTTTCGTCAATCTCTCTGAGGCGTGGACGGTGCGGGGCGTAGACGAGGCGGTGCGCATAATCCTGTCGGAGACTAATACCCTCTTTGACTCCCTCATGGGCAAGCTCCAGAACTATCTGGAACTCCGAATCCAGTTGCGTGCCCTTCTCATGCGCGGCGAGAGCATCGCGTGCGTGCCGGACGACGTAGAGCAGCAGCAGCTTCTCATGTATGGCTTCGTGCGCGTTGAGCACAACAAACTGGTGGTGGCAAACAGGGTCTTTGAGATGCGGCTCTACGTGTTCTTTGTCGGGGAGAGCGAGCGCAACAGCAGTCTCAAGCGAGATGCGGATTTGAGCAGAGGAGCCTTCGTGACCGCAGATGGTGGCCTTGACGTCCCCAAGATCATGGATCACTTCATTCGCGCGCACAATCGCATCCATGGTCAGTCCTCCCCGCGATTCTTGGAAGAAGAAGCCCGCGAGCGCTTCCTCACTTACATCTCGCCCATCATAAACGGCACGGGCACTTACAGCGTCGAGGAGCAAACGCGCGACCAGCGTCGCATGGACGTGGTAATCCATTGGCTAGGAAGACGTTACGTGGTGGAACTTAAGGTATGGCGTGGCGAGCGCTACCACGAGGAGGGCGAGCAACAGATTGTCGGTTATTTGGACTACTTTGGTCTGAGTACGGGCTATTTGCTCTCATTTGACTTCCGGAATCGCAAGGTGCCTGGCGTGCGGCGCGTTCACGTGGGAAAGCGAGTACTCTTTGAAGGCACTGTGTAGGTGCGGTATGCGTTGGCGTGGCAGGCCTTCCGTGGGATTGGCATCCGCGTGGCAGCAT
>CACXDP010000165.1 GCA_902766445.1 uncultured Coriobacteriaceae bacterium | reverse complement strand
CCGACACGCTTTGCACTTACGCTTCCGCGTCCTCGGTGTCGCTCTCGTCCGCCTCTTCGGTCTCCTCGACCTCAGCGTCGACGGTCGTAGCGCGCTCGTCGATCTCCTTGCTGATTGCGGCGACCTTCTCGGCGTAAGCGGTGCGCTCCTCGGGCGACATGTTTTCCAGGCGGGTGCGAAGGAATGCGTCCTGGGTGTTGTTCTTTGCCTTCGTGGCCTTGCGCGTGAGCTCCTCGTTGAGCTCCTTGCCCTGCTCGACGGTGAGCTCGCCCTTCTTCACCAGATCATCGATAATCTGCTGGGACTTCTCTGCTCCCATGGCGATGGCGCCGACGCCTGCTAGAAAGATCGTGCGCATGCCCTCTCCAAAATTGAACCCTGCCATAGTTACCCCTTTCCTATAGTCTATGACAACTAGGCACTTCTATGTTGTACCCCATCCGTTCGTTGTATATGCACAGCGATTGCCGTGTGTGAAGGAACTATCAGCGCCAACATCAGCGTTTGTAGTGTACCATGGTATATGCAAAGAGATTCGTTGCCGCAAAGGAGCACACATGCGCGTAGAGCCAATTACCTGCCTGCGTCCCACGCCGAATCGTGCGGCCGAGTTCGCCTCACTGCCTTACGACGTCTTTGGTGACGAGGAGGCGCGGGCGTACGTGGCAGAGCATCCCACATCGTTTCTGGCAATAGACCGCCCTGAGACGAGCTTCGAGCCGGGACATGACCCCCACGCGCCCGAGGTTTATAAGCAGGCGGCTCAGCTGCTACGTGAGCGCCAGCTTGACGGGACGCTCGTGCGTGACGAGAAACCGTGCCTGTACCTCTATGAGCTGACTGCTCCGGACGGGCATCGCCAGACCGGCGTTTTCGGCGCCATCGCTTGCGACGACTACTTGAGTGGGACCTTGCGCAAGCACGAACAGACGCTGCCATCCAAGGAGGCGGATCGCGTACGGCACATCAAGGGTCTGCGTGCCCAGACGGGTCCGGTGTTTGTGGCGTATCGCGATAGCCTCGCGATTGACACGATTGTGTTTGCGGCCAAACAGGGCGAGCCCATATATGACTTTGTAGCTCAGGATGGTGTGCGCCAGCGCGTATGGCGTGTCGCGCGTGAGGTGGGGGTCGAGGCGCTCTGCGTTGCTTTCTCGACTGTGGGGGAGGCCTACATCGCCGATGGCCACCATCGTGCGGCAGCGGCTTGCGCCATCTGTGAGGAACGGCGTGCGGAAGGACGCGAGGATGATCCTGCTGAGGCGTTTCTAGCGGTGCTCTTTCCCGAAAGTCAGCTGCGCATCCTCGCTTATAACCGCGTGATTGAACTTGCTGCGGACTTTGACGAGGCGTCGTTCTTGGCAGGTCTTGAGCGGGCTGGCTTTGCGTGTGGCGAGCCCGTGCCAGAGGCCGTCGTTCCCGAGTGCAAGGGTATGTTTGGCATGTACGTTGGTGGCGTATGGCGTGAGCTGCGCTGGCGGGGCGAGGCTGATGGCGCCGAGGCTGCCGATGCGCTCGACGTGTCGGTGCTCCAAGACAAAGTGCTCGATCCGCTCCTCGGTATCAAAGACCCGCGCTCGGATGAGCGGGCAACCTTCGTTGGGGGTGTCCCGGCATCGGAGATCGAGCGTATGGCGGGAGACCATGCAGTCGCCTTCGTGCTGTATCCCACGTCGATGGAAGAACTCATGGCCGTAGCGGACGCAGGAGGCATCATGCCTCCCAAGTCCACGTGGTTTGATCCCAAGCTTCAGAGCGGCTTGGCCCTCAGGCGTATCTGGTAAAGCCAGCGGGCCATTGGGGAGCCTTCTTCGATGGCCCGTGGCTTGTCTACGCGGCGACGACCTGCTTCCGTGCCTCGCGGTCGGCGAAGACCCATTTCTGCTGGCCGGTGTAGTTCAGGAAGAAAAGCGCCAAATCCACTAAGGGCTTCGCTTGCCATTCGAGGATGCCGAAGCTGATGTGGGCAATCCAGACGCCCATGCTCGAGAGCGAGAGGATAGCCGCTTCGAGGAGTATGTAGCGGGGTAGGCTCTCGCGCTTGCACGGTGTCATCTCGTGCTTGTTGCCAAATACCATACGGCGATTGATGGCATAGTTTACGGCCATGGAGACGCAGCGAGCCAAGATGCTTGCGAGGAGGATGCGCAAGAAGTCTGCCTCCGCGAAGGTCTCACGGAGGAGAGAGAAGAGTATGCCTGCGACCAACTGATCCACTCCCGTGCTGATGAGGGAGGAGCAGGCAAAGAGCGCGAAGCGCACACGTGAAGTAACTGTTTGCGTATTCATAATGGTCTCACTCTAGCAGTATTTCTCCTTGACCATAGACTCTACGCAAGCTCTCATCGCAGTTTTGCGTTATGGAGTGAGGAAAGCGAGGGGCCGCACACGAAGGATTTGCCCTTACGTGTGCGGCCCCAGAAGGTTGCGGACCTCTGTCCAGATGGCTCTGTCAGTCGCGATCCATGATGCTGAGTATGCGAATGAGGATGTTCACGATGTCAAGGAAGATGTCGGCCGCGTAAAAGATGGCGTTCGGCACGGTCGGTGAGTCGGCGGTCATCCTGTAGGAGTCGTAGCCAAGGAAGAAGCAGAACACGATAACGACGAGGTAGTCAAAGACGGTCTGGTCCACATGGAAGAAGATTGTTGCGATGAGTTCAGCTACGACGAGGGCAATGAGGCTGACCATGAGCACGCCACCGATGCGTGAGAAGAAGCCGGGGAACATGACCCCGAGAATCAGGAAGATGCTCGATATGCAGGCCGTGATGGCGAAGGCGTAGTAGATTGTGGGAAGGGAGTAGCGAGTGAGCGCTATCGCGAGGGTTGCGCCAAAGGTCAAAACAAAGATGCCGAAACCCGTAGCCGAGAGGGCGACGCTCTGCTTGCCCTTGCCTATGCTCATGGCGACGAGACCAACGATGGTGAGTACGATGGTGAGGATGAGGCCAATGGGGCTATTGCCAAGTAGGGGAATCGTGCCTGTCTGGGTGATTCCGTTCTGGAAGAACAGGTACTCGCCCCAAGTGATGAGGAACGCCAGCGTCACGATGCCAAACGTCAATGCATTGTAAGCACGGCGGCTGATTGACGAGACATTGATCTGGCTAGGGACAACTGATGTGTGCTGCGCCATAAGATTCCTTTCTTTCTTCGTTATCGTATTGAGCTTTCGCTCATTTGAAACATATTGTACCCATTCTGGTGTTTTGGATACGCGATTGTTGGGTATAAGCGAAGCTGTTTTGAACCCAAGCGAAGGGAAGCACCATATGAAGGAATTCCGTACCGAGAGCAAGAAGCTTCTCGACCTGATGGCGAACTCCATCTACACGAATCGTGACATCTTTCTGCGCGAGCTTGTTTCGAATGCCTCAGATGCCATCGACAAGCTCTCATTCGTGAGCCTCACGGACTCGGCGGCGAGTCAGGATGTTGAGGATCTGGAGATTCGCCTTGCCTTTGATAAGGACGCTCGCACCATCACCGTCTCCGACAATGGCATCGGCATGACGGCTGAGGAGATGGAGGTGAATCTCGGCACCATCGCCCACTCTGGTTCAGAGCAGTTCAAGGCAGCCAACAGCCAGGCCCAAGGTTCCGAGGTTGACATCATCGGTCAGTTCGGCGTGGGCTTCTATTCGTCGTTCATGGTCGCAAAGAATGTCCGTGTCATAAGCCGTGCCTTTGGCTCCGATGAGACATATGTCTGGGAGTCCGACGGCGCAGAGGGCTACACCATCGAGCCGGCAGACGAGCAGCGTGCCACCCATGGTACCGATGTCATCCTCACTCTGCGTGACGAGCCTGAGGCATCGGCGTCCAACGATGAGGACGATGAGCCCGAGCGCGGATACGGCAGTTACCTCAGCGAGTGGGGCCTGCGCGACCTCGTGAAGCGCTACTCCAACTACGTGCGCCATCCGATTCGTATGATGGTGACCAAGAGCCGTGCACTCCCCAAACCGGAGGACGCACCTGAGGACTACAAGACCGAGTACGAGGATTACGAAGAGCTTGAGACGCTCAACTCCATGACGCCCATCTGGCGCAAGAGCAAGCAGGACGTGGCGCAGGAGGATTACGACGAGTTCTACAAGGGCACCTTCCATGACTGGGATGCGCCGGCACGCACGATTCCCTTCCACGTGGAGGGTATGCTCGACTACTATGCGCTGCTCTTCGTCCCGGGACGTGCTCCTTTCGACCTTTACAGCAAGGATTACGAGAAGGGTCTCGCGCTCTACTCCTCCAACGTCATGATCATGGAGAAGTGCGCCGATTTGCTGCCCGACTACTACAACTTTGTGCGCGGCGTGGTGGACTCGCCTGACGTGAGCCTCAACATCTCGCGCGAGACGCTGCAGCAGAACCGCCAACTTCGCATCATGGCTCGCTCGGTCGAGCGTCAGATTACGCGCAATCTGCAGGACATGCGTGACAACGACCGTGAGGCATACGAGGACTTCTTTGAGAACTTCGGGCGTGGCCTCAAGTACGGCATATACAGCAGCTATGGCTCCAAGGCCGATCCTCTGGCAGACCTCCTGCTCTATTGGTCCGCGCGCGAGGAAAAGATGGTCACCTTTGCCGAGTACGTGGCAGCCATGCCCGAGGACCAGGACACCATCTACTACGTGGCGGGCGACTCGCGCGAGCGCATGGAAAAGATGCCCATCGTGCGCACCGTCCTCGACAAGGGCTTCGACGTGCTCATCTGCACGCAGGACGTGGACGAGTTCTGCTTCCAGATGATGCGCAGCTATCATGCGGCAGCCATCGCGGGCGATTCCGAGACGCCCGGTAAGGAAGAGCGCGACCTCGAGCTCAAGAACGTGACCTCTGGCGACCTCGACCTCGCCTCAGATGAGGAGAAGGAAGAGGCCGAGAAGGCTACGAACGAGCATGAGAGCCTCTTCTCTGTGCTGGCTGACAAGCTCGGCGAAAAGGTTGTCAAGGTTGCCGCAGCCGCAAATCCGTCCGATGCTCCGGCGCGCATCACGACCGAGGGTCCGGTCTCGCTTGAGATGGAGCGCGTGCTTGCACAGGGGCCGGAGGGTGAGGCTGCGCCGAAGAGTCGCCGCGTGCTCGAGCTCAATGTGAGCCATCCCGTCTTTGAGAAGCTCGTTGCGGCACAAGAGGCCGAGGACGACGAGAAGCTTGCCCTCTATGCGGGCTTGCTCTATGACCAGGCGTTGCTCGTCGAGGGTCTGCCCGTCGAAGATCCCGTGGCGTTCGCTCAGGCCGTCTGCTCCCTGATGTAACTGGGACAAAGGGGACGTGGGACAATGGGGACGGGGGAGTTTGTCCGCGTGGTGAAACGCCTCCGTCCCCGATCACGGGTCCCGTCCCCTTTCACGGTACCCCTTCACGGGTGGTGAAGAAAAGCCCCTCGTCCGTGTGAACGAGGGGCTTTTCCTTTGCGTGTGCGGGGTTTTAGGGCTGCTATGCCTCCTGCGGTCCGACGTACCGGGCATCGCCGAAGCCGAGGATGAGGGTAAAGATGTTGGGCAAGAGGGTCAAGCCGACGGCGAACCCGGTGCCTTTGCCGTATGCCTTTGCGGTAGCAATGTTTGCCCTGACAATCCACACAAGAAGTGCGATGCCAGCGACAACCGTCAGAATGCTAAGGAATACGTTTGAGCCATCAGAGTTTATACCGCTGAACAGATATGTCACGATAGTCAGTCCAAGATAGATCCAGAAGTTTTGGACATTCCAGACAAGCTTGTAGAGCGTGTACGTGTTGTAGACGGGAATGATGGATTTCCAACCCTCTACGCCAGCTTTGGTGAACATCTTCCAGTAAGCGATGACCAGAAGGACGAAGAATATAAGTCCAAAGATCGCGAAGAAGACAAACATGCCTCCTAGGATTCCTGCGGCTGCGCCAGCGGCGACGGCCTCTTCAGTAGCAGCGTCCATGACTAAGACCTCCAATGCTAGAAACTACACTTTCCCGATAAAAGGACCACAATTATAGTCTCTTTTGTAGTATGTGCAAGGGATAGATGCCAAAAGGGAGAAGATGTGACCAGAAAGCTAAGCCGAAGATTAAAGGGAATCCCCTCAGGTGCCAGGAGCGAGTGAAACGCCTCTGTCCCCCTTCACGCGTGAGTCTCCTAGCGGGGCTTGTGGTAGGTGGCGCTGCCGAAAGCCAGTATCGCCTTGAAGATGATGGGCAGGATGAGAATTCCCAAGCCAAACAGCATCTTCTTTCCATAGGCGAGTGCCGTACGAATGGCAAGCAGCACAGTGTAGATGACGAAGACGATGCTTGCCACGTAGGCTATCATGCCAAACAAGAAGTTTGAAGGTGCGACAGCATATATCTGTCCGGAAGCGTCGAACACAATCTGTCCGCTCAGCGCTGTGAAGATGCCGCAAGCCGCAGCTGAGCCCATGTAGATCCAAAACGATTTCGTCGTCCACACGAGCTTAAAGAGAGTGTAGTCCGAGTATAGGGGAATCAATGCCTTCCACCCTTTCTCGCCTGCCTTGGCAAACATGCGCCAATGCGAAAGGACGAGAATCGCGCACATGACGATGGATGAAAGCGCATACTGCGACATGGTGGAGGTGTTCGCGAAGCTCATGCTAATCCTTTCAGCTCTCGGGACGGGCAATCAGAAGTACGGTCGCTAAGGGGCGGCCATCGATGTCCCGCGTCTGCGGAACGTCTTGGCCGCCCCAAGCGTCTCTTACACGTGCCAAGACTCGTCGGCGTGAGACTTGTCGACGCCATGCGAGTGGGTCTTGTCATCCACTACGCCGTCACGGGTGCGGATGAGTTTGCGCTTGATCTTTCCTCCGACGGTCTTTGGCAGCTCGTCCACGTATTCGACGATGCGGGGGTACTTGTAAGGCGCGGTCTCCTTCTTGACCCAGGTCTGCAGCTCCTTGGTGAGCTCGGGGCTTGGCTCGTAACCACGTGCGAGGACGATGGTAGCCTTGACGACCTTGCCACGTATGGGGTCAGGTGCGGCTGTGACGGCGCACTCCACCACGGCGTCATGCTTGACCAGCGCGCTCTCCACCTCGAACGGTCCGATGCGGTAGCCCGAGCACTTGATGACGTCGTCGTTGCGTCCAACGAAGAACACATAGCCGTCGATGTCGCGCCAAGCCATGTCGTGCAGGTTGTAGTACTCGCCACCCACGGCGTCTGCCGTAGCCTCAGCGTTGTTGACGTATCCCACAAAGAGTCCTGGTGGGTAGGCTTCGCGCAGACCCGTCACGCAGATGGCGCCCTCTTCGCCGTCTTCAACCTCGTTTCCATCGTCGTCAAGCAGACGGATGTTCAGTAGGGGAGAGGGCTTACCCATCGAGCCCGGGCGAGGCTCTAGCCAGGGATAGGTCGCCAACAGCACTGGTCCCTCGGTCTGGCCGAAGCCCTCGCGAATCTTTTTGCCGGTGAACTTCTCCCACTTGATGGTGACCTCGGCGTTGAGCGGCTCGCCTGCTGTTGCGAAGTTCTCGATGCTCGAGAGGTCGTAGCTCGCCACATCTTCCTGCAGCATGAAGCGATACATCGTAGGTGGTGCGCAGAAGGTCTTGAGGTCGTAGTCCTGCATGTGTTGCAGCAGCTTTGTTGGCACGAACTTGTCCATGTCGTAGCAGAATATTTCGGCGCCGGCAATCCACTGGCCGTATATCTTGCCCCAGCCGAACTTTGCCCAGCCGCTGTCGGTCACGCTCATGTGAAGGCCATTCTCGCGTACTTGCTGCCAGTACTTGGCCGTGAGGATGTGGCCGAGCGGGTGCGCGAAGTTATGCATGACGGCCTTAGGGTTGCCCGTGGTGCCGCTCGTGAAATAGATGAGCATGATGTCCTTGGAAGTCGTGGCGTCCACGCCGGTCGGGCGCACCCACTCTTCGGATTCGCTGTCCAAAAGCTCGTCGAACGAGAGCCAACCCTCGCGCTTGCCCGCGACGCAGACTTTGTGCTCGATGGTGGGTGCGTCTTTGACGGCGCCTTCGGCCTGGGTGCAGACGTAGTCATCGTCCACGCACACGATCATGCGCACCTTTGCGGTGTTAGCCCGGTATTTGATGTCGTGGGTGGTGAGCTGCAGCGTCGCGGGGATGATGGTAGCGCCTATCTTGCACAGAGCGCTCGCCACCACCCAGTACTCCCAGCGGCGGCGCAGGATGCACATCACGACGTCGCCCTTGCCGATGCCAAGCTTCACGAATGCGTTGGCGGCGCGGTTCGAGAGGCGGCTGATGTCGGTGAAGGTGAACTCTCGCTCCTCGCCGTGGTCGTTGCACCAAAGTAGCGCTTTCTTGTCCGGCTCGACGCGGGCCCACTCGTCCACGACGTCGTAGCCGAAGTTGAAGTCGGCGGGCACGTCGATGCGGAAGTTCTGATAGAAGTCCTCGTAGCTCTCGAAATCGATGCGAGGGCAGTACTTGCTCAAGATATAATTCATGTCGGTCGATCTCCCTTATATGTGCGCCTGCCAGATGTGCTGCAGGCACGTTTTTCCCTACGGCTTGCCTACTCTGCGATAACGGTCACAAACCGTGCGGGTACTCGCCCTCCGCAGCGCTGTCCGTGGGGAATCGTGGGGTTGAAATAAATGCTGTCGCCTGGCTCGAGGTGGAACTCGCGATCGCCCCAGACCACGACGAGGGAACCCTCCAGCACGAGGTTAAACTCCTGCCCAGAGTGCTGCACGAGCTTAGCCGGCTCGTCGGAGGGGTTGATGGTGACCTCAAGCGGCTGCATGATTTTGTTTTGATAGCGGAATGCCAGGTCCTCGAAGTGATAGCCTGGATAGCGCTCCACCTCACGACCTTGTCCGGCACGCACGACTTGGAAGGTGTTGAGCTTGGCGGCGGTGCCGGTGAGAATCTCGGTGAACTCCACACCGAAGCGCTGGGCCATGTGGTAGATGGCGGAGATGGGCACGTCGGCGCCGGACTCTTCCCATCTCGTATAGGTCTCGAGGCTCACCTCGAGATCGGCGGCCATGTCCTCTCGCGTGACGTCGCAGGCTTCGCGCAGTCCCTGGATGCGCAGACCGATCTCGTGCATTGCCTTCTCGTCGGTAGACATGCATGTCCCCTTTCCTTGACCTCGTTGCATTCGGTCGATTATAGGCCAATTGCCTCTCGTGTGTGGAGAACGCGAAAGAAGGATGTAAGAACAGCCTCAAGCAAAAGCCAATGTCGCGACGCCTACCACGAGCATACCGAGGATTGTCGCAGTCACCGCCATGGCATAGGCGCCAGTCAACCGGTTTTGCGCAAGCCATTCCGCGCTCCCGTTGTCTCGCGTATGGCGCACCCAGATAATGGTGCCCTCTAGGCACGAGGCACACACGGCGCAAAGCAAGGCGGTGTCAGTCGAGAGGACGAAGCAAACCGTGGCATACACTGAAAACGCGATAGAGGTCGCAGCAATTCCGGGTAGGAACACGCCCACTCCCGTAGCCCTTACGCGTACGGCGTAGGGAGTCACGCTCGAGAACGCAAAGAACACCACCGCCTGAACGTACGGCCATAGGATGAGGATTGGCACGGAAAAGGAGCGGAAACAGGATATGCCCCAAGCGAGCATGGCGAGCAGCAACACCATCAGGATGGAGATCGTCCACGTGAGGTGCACGATGTTCGCCCACACGTGGACGCGCGTGGGAAGGTAGTTGTCAGGGTTTTCGCACACTTCGGTAGATGGGTCACCTGTGAGTGGTCTGCGCCAGTTGTCACAGGTGAACTCGTATGCCACGTAGTAGGCAATCGCTATACTGGCCTTTAGGAACTCCACCCACTCATGCTTACAGAAGAACTCCTCAAATCCCGGTAACGAGAGCACGAATGCCAGCTCGGCCACGTAACACATCATGGATAGCACGTTGCAGACGGGCTGGTAGAACAGATACGGAAGCGTGAGGTTGAATCGCCCCGCCCCGGGCACGACTTCCTCGGGTGAACCGTACTTTGCGACCCGACGAAACGCGTGCCAGCTGAACTCTGCCTCGGGGTGATTCTTGTGCCAGATATGCCAAGCTATGGGTGCATCAACGAGGATGCCGAGCAGGGCGGGCAGAACGGCAACGCCTAGCGAGATGCCAAAGAACGCGATGCGGTGATGTGTGGCCCAGAAAAAGAGGTCCCCAATTGAAACATTGAGGGATCCGATGAGTAATACGATGGCCACCGGAAGCGCGAGCATCAGGTCGCGGGTTCGCGAGGGACCGTTATCAGCTCGAGGTATCTCCGGTTGTGCGACGATGGTCGGTTGCGCGGAGGTCTCCAATCGCACGGAGGGGGCGGGCCTCGCGGGTGCGGGTATCAGCTTGGTGACTGCGCCGCCGGGCTGTGGGTCGTGCGCCTGAGCTACGAGTTCGGCAACGAAGGCATCGTAGCCACCCTCTGCGAGTGCGTTTTCAAGCGCGTACGTAGACAAGCCCATGGTGCGAAGGCATTCTTGCACGCGTGCGGCGAGCGCCTCACCGTCGCCTCCAAAGAAGCGATCCCGATAGTCATCGATGGTTCCGCGCACGGCCCCTTCGGTGATGGATGGTGGCCATGCACCGGTTCTGTTGCCGCGGGCAAGTGTGGAATAAGAGACCCCGAAATCAGAGGCGAGCCCCGATGCAGTTATTTCATTGCTGAAGCTACGCAGGATGGTCGTGAGTGTCTTTATGTCGAGACAGTCCATGCAGGGGTACCTCGCATGTAGGGCGTTGGGGCCGGCAACGGGAATCTTAGCACATGAAAAGCATTCTGTGGCGCAATGCCGAAAGGGAAGGCATCCTTTCAGTTGCCTTAGTTGGCACCGACGGGCACCAATTGGAAGCAGATGGAAGCAACTGGAAGCCTCCTGTCCCGGTTGCTTGTGCGGCTGGATGATAGCATGGGGGTGGATATATAGGCGCCGAGGTTTGGAGGCAGGGACATGCGGAAGTATTGCGGAGCGCGCTGTGCGCTGAGTCTGTTGTTGTCGGTCGTGATGGTGCTTGGGAGCTGTCCTGCGCAAGCGCTGGCTGAGGCAATCGAGGCGGTCGAGGCGGAGGATAAGGCTCCAGTCGTGACCGATGACGTCGCTAGTTCGGATGCCGAGCCTGTTGTCGAGGTGGAGGAGTCCCAGTCGGGAGAGGCCGCGAATCCGGGCGAGCTGCCGATTACCGAGGAGGTCGTCGAGTCGATGGAGCCCGCCACGGATACCGTTCTTGACGAAAACGATGCCACTACGGAGTCGGCTGAGGAATCAGGCGCGCCTGGTGTGGAGGTGGTATCGGACGGAGATGCCGACGATGCGGGCGCTACGCTCGAGGCCCAAAGCTCGCAGGACAGCGTTGTCGCCACAAAGGGTTCGATCACGACCGTTGGAGCGGACTGGTTCGCCATTGGTGACATGCGCATCAGCATCCCTGCCTACTGGAAGGGAAAGGTGGACATCACGGCTTCCGGCACGGAGGTGAACATCACCGTGAAGGGTTCAGGCGCACGAGTCCTCCTAGCTCAGCTCAAAGAGAGCTGCCCCCTCGATTCGTGGGAGCACATAAAGGCCACCGCCATCGCGCGATATGCGCTTCCGGACGGGTCCGAGGCATTGTACGGTGGGAATATGAACCGAGTGGGAGACACGCAGGCGCACTGCGTATACAAGGTCTCCAACACTGCTTTCGTGTATTTGTGGTGCGGCTTCACGAGTTCGTCCATTCGTCTTAACTACGGCGCGGAGATGGCTGCCTATATCGATGACCTCTACTCCCTCGGGACGGGGATGGGGTCGGAAGATCGCTTCTATAGCGACAAGCGCTTCAAGCCCTTCGCGGAGATGTGGGCGTCGGCAGTGCGCACCACGGACACCATGAGCGTCGCGAACGCAATCGTCGCCACAGTCTCCAACCGCACCTACACCGGCTCGGCCATCAAGCCCGCGCCAACGGTCACCCTTGG
>CACXDP010000164.1 GCA_902766445.1 uncultured Coriobacteriaceae bacterium | reverse complement strand
TTGACCGGGGGTACGATGCCCTTGGCGCTCACCTTGGCGACGGATGTGGCAGAGCTCTTGAACGAGAGTGCGCCGGACCCTTGCGTGACTCTCGCGCCGAGTGAGACGGTCTTGCCCATCGCGACGGACTTGTTCGCTACGCTGATGGTCTGCGCCTTATGTGCGATGGTAAACTTGGCCGCCGCGCTCGTGGCCGCCTTGTGGTTGGCGTCCGCCTTTACCGTGCCCTTTACGTAGTAGGTGCGCGCGCTCTTCACGTTGACCGCCGCGACCGTCTTCGTGCAGGCGGCATCGCTGTAGTACGCGTAGGTCACCGCACCCTTGGATCCCTTCTTCGTCACCTTGCCGCTGTAAGCGAGGGCGCGTCCAGTGTAGGTCTTGGTCTGCGCGGCGAGCGAGATGGTGGATTTCACCTTGGCGATGGTGTAGGACACCTTGCGAGAGCCTCCGTAAGCACCCATGCCTGTGATGGTCACTGCATACGTGCCGGCGTTTGTGGCCTTGGTCGTTCCCGCTACCGTGTAGTCGGTGCCCCTGGCAAGGGTACGGTTACCAAGCTTGACGACGGGCAACGTTGTCCGCTCGCTACCGTTGTAGACCCTCGTAGGGAAGGTGACGGTTGCGCGGGAGATATTGGTCAGTTTGGCGATGGTGACGTCCTTGAGGGTCGTCTCCTGCGTGGCATCCTCATCCAAGAAGAGCTTGCCGCACACGTTGCACTTCCAATGCTCCTTGTGGCCTGCGGTCGAGAGCGTTGCTTTCTTGGCAGCGACATGCGTAAGCTTGTGGGCGGTGACGTCCCGAGCTGCTACAAGACGATACTGAGCCTCGCAATTCAGCGTGTCGCTGCCCTCGGGCCAACGCGCCGTGAGGCAAAGTAGGGCCTCGTTGTCGTTGAGGCGCACTACGGTGTACGGGCCTTCTCCGGCGAGCGTGTCCTTACCACCCCGTTCGCTGTTGGCGACAACATTGCCCTCGGCATCGGTTATGAGAATTGCGTCGGTGTCGTAAGACCAGAAGAGCTGTAGCCCTTCCGGCTCGAACGGTTCCGAGACTATCTCGCCGTCGTCGTGGAGCTCACGCCACATAAGCTTGGGGTCGATGGTGGTTGATTCACCAACGCCGAGGTTGCAGTCGATGGCGGCGGGCTCGAAGTTGGGGAAGCTGTCGCAGATGTTGATGGTCCAGCCGGCGCGTGCGACGCCCTTTCCGGCGTGCTTGAGGTGAGCGCTTACCGTTACACCTGCACCAGGACGAGGAGCGCGCTCGAGTACCTTGGCATTGATGGTCACGTGCGTCGGGTCATTCTCGTCTACGGTCATGGTGGCGATGTCGTCGTACTCGGGCTTTGACGGCACCATCTCCCATTCATAGGCGAGGTCGTCGGTGGACTCATCTATGCGCCATGAGCCGTCATCATTCTTCACGGCATGCTGATGGTATCCCTGGAGCCACACGTCTGCCGTTTCTCCGGGCAGGATGAATCCACCGTGTCGCTGCGTGCCAAGTCCCTCGAAGTGATACTCGTCCGCAACGATGTTGAGTTTGAGATCATACGTGCCGGTGCCGCCGCCAAGGTCGTCGGGCCGTTGGTAGGTCACCTTGAGCGTAGCGGTGCCCAACTCCTTGGCGCGGTAGTGCCAGGTGTTGCTGTCAAAATCGATGAGGTCGGCGCCTGCAGTAACCTCGACGTCCGTCACGATGCATTCGAAGTCCCCGCCGTCGGGATGGTCCCCGTCGCGCACCCACAGGTTGAAGCGATCGTCAACGGTGCCGTCCCAGCCGGGCAGCAGGTCGCGTTCCTGATCCTGACCGTATTGTGCAAGGGGTTTCGTAACCGTAATGAAATGGTCGCAATCACAGAGGTATTCGCCGTCGTTCATGGCCTCGGCTAGTGCGCGTACCTCAATCTCGTCTTGGCTGCCGGCATAGCTGTTGAGGATTTCCGTGCCGTTGAGCGTGATAATGTTGCGATAATGGTCGACGGTGTACTCGGTGCCCTCGGTAAAACGATGGGTCCAGTCGTTGCCATCCCACGTGCCGACGGTATACACGATTTGGAGCCCTGGGATGTCCATGATGCTATCCCAGTCCAAATGGAGCTCTTCAGTAGATTGCTCGTCGCCCGCCACGAAGCGATCGGGTGCGCCATCGAAGTGAATCTCGTAGCTCATAGCCCGAAGGTTTGTTTCTACCAAGCAAGTGGGAACATCGTCTTCGAAGGAAGTGCTCGGCTCGTCCTCCTCGCCAATAGTGTCTTTCTCTGTTGGGTCAGAGGCCTCGACGACGGCTGGCACGTCGTCTTTGTCTTGCCGCGATTCTTCTGCTTCGCCTTCTCGAGTGTAGTCCTTTGGTGTGCTCTTCTCATCGACCTCGAGTACCAATCCCTCTGGCTGCTGTTCCTCGGCAAATGCCGTTGCCGTCCCAAAGAGCTCTTGGAGTGCGGATACGGGCACGCCGCCTCCCGCGAGGACGATTGCCAGTATCCAAGAGGTAGCCAGTCGGAACGGCCTCCAGCGCTTGATGTGATTGCTCATAATGACTCCTCTCCGTCGAGTGCGATGAGCCAACGCGCCGTGGGAAGAATCAGCAGGGCGTTTGCTCCATGCAAAAAACACTATCATGGCGGGGGAGTGCAATGGTTGCCAGCCTGACAACTATGGCAAGAATAGGCGTTGTGTGCGAGTTGTTACTTGACGGTTCCTTCGCTTTGGGTGGCTGCCGCTGCGGCGTCGAACACGCGGTCGGCGTTGGCAAAGACGAGCGCGAGTTCTCCGGTCGTGATGTCGTAGGGGCGGTTGGCGCCGGTGAGGATGCCGGTTTCCTCGGCGAACAACATTGCCACGCGACCGCCCGGATACTCGCCGTTGTCGTCCTCGAGCTTGTCCCATTGGTCCTCGGCGACGAGGGAGGGGTCGTGTACCTTGACTGCGGCGTACACGGCAGTTTCGAGTCGTACGGTCTGTCCGTCGTCCCAGCCCCATGGCATGAAGAATTCGTTGCTCTCGCCGGGAAGGCCCTCCTCTTGGAAGTTGTAGACGTAGTCGTGGTCGAGTCCGTACAGCTCGATGAGCGTTGAGCGCAGAAGCCCGACGGTCGCCGTATCGTTTGGCTGGTCAAACAGGTGCGTGTTGTACTTGTTCCGCAAGTAGGCTACTGCGTCGCTGATGCGCTCCTCGTCGTTGAGGACGGCAGGTATGGCATCGCTGTTGAAGGGCGACCATGTGGCTGCCCTATAGGCTTGCACGCTCACGAATGCGATGAGTGCGATCGCGAGCAGCGCAGAGGCCACGATGCCGGCGAGGCGTAGGCGCTGGCATCGTGGGTTGGCAGCCAGCAGGGCACGCTTCACTTGGCCCACGTCGCCGTAGCGCTTCTCGGGGTCGAAGGCGCAGCACTTCTCAATGATGTGCGCCAGCGGCCGATACACGTGCACGTTCTTGTTGTGACGTGGGCTACCGGTGAGCAGGTACCGCAACAGCACGCCGAGCGAGTAGATATCGGTGCGGGCATCGGTTTGGGAGAAGCCGTACTGTTCGGGTGCGGCATAGGTGCGTGTGCCGAAGAACACCGTATCGGTCTCGTGACCCGGCTGA
>CACXDP010000163.1 GCA_902766445.1 uncultured Coriobacteriaceae bacterium | reverse complement strand
CTGGGGAGAGTGGGGCACTAGATTGCCCAACAAGAGCCGAGACCAAATAGCACGTAAGGCGGAGGAGCTAGGACTCAGCAAAAGCAGCGAGGGCATGCGCTAACTACGCCACTCTTGGCTATGACACGGTACGCATCACCTTCTGGGGCCGTCTTAGTGGGGCGGCTCAATCTAGGACCTCGTTCCCCACCCATTCCCGAACCAAAATCGATGCTTTTCGTGCCCCATCCGCGAAGCGAATCTTCTGAGTGCCCTGTGCAGCCCGCTCGTTATTGCCATGGTGGCGAGCATGCGGTCAGCTTTCATCTGGCGTGAAGCTAGGGCACCAATACTTTCTATCATGATGCTGAATCAAGTTGTGTGGCTGTCGCAATCGATCTCCAAAGAGAGCGCCCCTTAATTCATGCTTAGGAATATTTCGCATGGGTTGGGGACTCCTTGTCAGCGAGTGTCCGCTTGTCATCGCGCCCCAGCCCTGAGACTGTGACAGACTGCTTGGCGCGCTGGTGCCGGACGACTATGAGGACTTCTACCAGAGGCGGCATAACGGGGCACGAGCTGCTCCTGTTGCGCGATGCCGAGGCGCTGAGCATGCTTAGCGACTGTCAATTGCGATTTGGCGAGGGGAGGGAACTGCGTCTAAAGACAGGCCCTTACATTCTACGGGGACACGAAAGCGCGAGCCGAGGTTATCTCCGAAGGAGTTTGCGGAGTACATGGGGGTATCACCGTGACCATCTATCGCATGCTGCGTGCTGGACGCATAGAAGGTGCGCTCAAAATCGGACGTCAATGGCACATCGACCCAGAAGTCAAGCTCAAATAGCATTAAGCATACCGTCAGGAACTCAACAGTACGTGGAAGCGGTCTCACTGAGGCTGCTTCTTAGCATTGAGGGGCGAGGAAGACCACGAAATCGCCAAGCCCGAATCTCAGTTTCTTTGACAAAAGACAGGCCAGACATTTATCCCGTCTGACCTGCGAAAACTCGTGGCTGGGGCACTAGGATTCGAACCTAGGTTGGCGGCACCAAAAACCGCATAGGCATGTTTTGTGACTTGCGTCTCCTTACACGTCGCGGATGCTCACAGGTAGATTCTTCCAATGTGTTCTTTCATCTCTTCCGCGCGTAGGGGAATGCGCCACATCTTGAGCATGTTATCGTCCCAAGGCATCGCGTCGGTGAAGTAAGAAATCTCGTCACGCACCGATTCCGGAAGCTCGACGTGCTCGGCCGGGGGCATGAGTGCGCAAAGCTTACAAACGTCGCTGCGATGTTTTCGAATTTCGTCTTGATGTACATCCTTTCCGGATTCCTTGGCCCTCGTGAGGTTCGACCATGCATGCATCTTGAACACGGGTAAATAGCGTAGCCCAAGCACGGGAAGCCCGTCGATGACCTCAACACCATCATCGAGCATGTGGTAGTAATCATCATCCAAGAATATGGCAGAGAGGCTGTACTGCCCGTCATCAGTCTTGAATCGTCCCAAATCAGTATCAATGCCTTGAAGTATGCCTGGACGCCTGCTCAAGAGTTCCAACATGGGAGGGAAGCCTTCGGACTCGGGCTTCTCAAAGCGATATAGTTCGTAACGCCCATCCTTGGCGCGATGACGGTAACCCGCCTCGCGTACAAAGGAAACGAAGCGCCAATAATAGTCTCTATCGAAGGCGTCGGCCAATATGACGAGGTCGATATCCTTTGTTGCGCGCTCGGGAGCGCCGTATTGAGCGTATATGAGGTTGCACGCGGTGCCGCCGATGATAACATGGCGTCCGTGGTATCCCTCGAACCAATCGCGGAATCTATCTAGTCCTGGTACCATGCATACCCCTCCATGGCTTCTCGAAGCGCGATGCGCACCCTCTCGTCTGTGCTCAAGAGCTCCTCCGGTATGGTGACGAGCATCGTGAACACATCCACAAGGTTGCTCGGAGCGAAGGGCGCTGGATCGTAAGCGAGCATCTGCACCACATAGCGGCAGTCCCTGACGGGGATGTCAGACACCGCTGGGATGCGCGTGGCGTTGCGTTCGTATGTTGCCCATACCTCTCTGTTCGGACCCAGCAGATTGCTGCGTTTACCAAGCGCGGAGAGTCCGCTTATGAATGCGGGCGCCTCCGTTGAGTCGGGCCTCCTGTCTGTATACAAGGATGACACGACCGACCTTCCAAACAGCCTTCTGCCTTCGACGAAGTACAGTCTCTCGTCTGGCTTGAAGTATTCTTTGAGCTTACCCGTTTTGCCTCCGACGTAGAAGTCAATCATCCGCGCGCGCACCATGTTCTGGAGGGCCCTCGAGATGGAACCGAACGAGAGTCCTGTGGCATTCCTGATGTCTGCGGCGGTGAACTTTTTCGTGTAGAGTCCGAAGAGAAACACGCTTTGATCCGAGGCCCTAAAGGTGCGGTGGGGCTGCGTGCGAGTTCGTGCCGTTGCGCGAAGGTGTAGGCCGAGGAAGGGGAGGTACGCGTCGCCGTTCTCGCTGAGGAAGTCGCTACGGTTTTCGATGAGCCATCTTCTGTCGGCCGCCTCGAGGCTTGGTAAGTAGGGGACTACCCTCGTGCCGAGCATGCGGGAGAGGTGAGGCATCTGGGAGACAATCGCGTCGAGGTCTGTGGTCGCTGAGCGACAGGCGGCTATGACGAATGTCTCGCCAAGTGCCTTCGCCTCAAAGAAGTCGAATTCGCCGAGCAGGAAGGGGCTCACACGATTGCTCGCATCGAACTCGGATATGACTGCCGTCGAATCGAAAAGTCTCCTCGTCAGTGTTTGTATTTCATGCTGTGTGCCGAGCATGTATGCCTCTAATATTTCATAATATTACGTGTCTATGAAAGATTATGTAACATTATGGCGCACACGTCAACGTCACCCTAAGGCGCAAAGATATGGCCACGGTCCCTTGACAGACGTTTCTCGAAGAGGGGTACTCCCATTTGATGAAAGGGCGGACAGTTATCGAGACGTGATTCACGTTCTTTGACAAAAAACGGGCCAATCCCAAAACCTGTGGGCGGAGTTCTTGCTTTTGGCATTCCCGGACCGCCGCTTTGGCTGGCGACCACGTGTCGCGTTCCTTGGGATTTGCGTTGGCGTGGCGGCGTTTCTCGAGATCGACGTTGGCGTGGCTCGCTTTCCTCGGGATTGACGTCCGTGTGGCCAGATTCCTCGTGATTTGCGTTCCCGTGGCAAGAATCGCCACGCCAACGTCAATCAGGGGGCAAAAAACCACGCCAACGTCGATCCCATGGAACGCCTGCCACGCCAACGTCGATCCCATGGAACGCGTGCCACGCCAACGTCGATCCCGGGGAAACCCGCGGAGCCGGACGGACGGTCCATTCTGCGGCTCGAGCATTTGTTACGTTGTGGAATGGAACCGTCCAATGCTGGCCCATGTGCAGCTGCTGACCCACAGGTTTTGGGATGGACCCAAAAAACAAAACAGGCCAGACGTTTTAACCCGTCTGACCTGCGAAAACTCGTGGCTGGGGCACTAGGATTCGAACCTAGGTTGGCGGCACCAAAACCGCAGTCCTGACCCCTGGACGATGCCCCAGTGCAATCGCTGCGCTGGATTCCAGCCATCAAGCACATCGAGTATAGCACATCGCATCGCAAAAACAAGCATGTCGAATACTAGTTGAGCCCCGATCGCGACCGCCCCTCTTGGCCAGGACTTGTCGGGCTACCCCTCCACGCTGCGACTGCTATCACGTCAAACACATTAAGCGATAAAAATTCCGTCAACGGTTGTTTTCCGTACCCGTACGGCACTGACTGCGCTATGATTGGATGGCTTGGACTCTATTTCCAATGATTTCGGGAGGCACTATGCCCATCACTGCGATTGTTCTCGCTGCCGGCGAGGGTACGCGCATGAAGTCTTCTCATCCCAAGGTCGCTCACAAGCTACTCGATCACCCGCTAGTCTGGTGGACGGTTCGCACCGCCCGCGAGGCTGGTGCGGACCGGATCGTGGTCGTCGTGGGCAACGGCGCGGACGAGGTGCGTGCAATCTTTGCGAACGATCCGGACGTCACCTGCGTCGAGCAGAAGGAGCGCCTGGGTACCGGCCACGCCGTCCGTTGCGTGCGCGACGAACTCGGCGCGTTCTCCGGTCCCACCGTCATCCTCTACGGTGACACCCCCCTCATTCGCCCCGAGACCATCGTCGCGCTCGTAGAAGAGACGCGCACGAACCACAATGCCTGCACCGTGCTTACCATGTGCCCGCCCGACCCAACGGGTTACGGACGCATCCGTCGCGATGCCGACGGGACCGTCGAAGCCATCGTGGAGCACAAGGACTGCACTCCCGAGGAGCAGGCGAGCCTTACTGAGTGCAACTCGGGCATCTACTGCTTCTGCGGTGGTCGCCTTACGGACAACATCGACAAAATCACGACCAACAACGCCCAGGGCGAGTACTACCTCACTGACATGGTGGGCATCTACCGCGAGATGGGCGAGCCCGTGAGTGCCGTCTGCGCCTCGGACTATTCCGAGATGCTAGGCATCAACTCGCGCATTCAGCTGGCCGAGGCTACCAAGGTCATGCAGCGCCGCATCAACGAGCGACTCATGAGCGAGGGTGTCACCATGCTCGACCCCGACCAGGTGTGGGTGGGTGCCGACGTTACGGTTGGCCGTGACACCGAGCTTCTTCCACAGACCATGCTCTGGGGTGCCACTGCCATCGGCAGCGACTGCGTCATCGGGCCAAACACGCGTCTCACCGACGTTACGGTTGCCGACGGCTGCTCCATCGAGGAGACCGTGGGCTACGAAACCGTCATCGAGCGTGACGTGACCGTCGGCCCGCGCGCCTTCTTGCGTCCTGGCACGCATCTGCTTGCCGGCGCACACGTCGGCACGCACGTCGAGATCAAGAACTCCACCATCGGCGAGGACTCCAAGGTCCCGCACCTCTCATACATTGGTGACACCACCATGGGTTCTGGCGTCAACATCGGCGCCGGTTCGATTACCTGCAACTATGACGGCAAGCACAAGAGTCCCACCACCATCGGTAACGACGTCTTCATCGGCTCCGACACCATGATGGTGGCGCCGGTCACCATTGGAGACGGTGCGCTCGTCGGCGCCAGCTCATGCATCACGAGCGACGTTCCCGCCGACGCGTTGGCACTCGAGCGCTCGAAGCAGCAGGTCATCAAAGGTTGGGCGGCCGCGCGTCGCAAGCGAATGCAGGAGGAAGACTAGATGTACGAGATTCTGAGCAAGCCCCTCAACGTCGAGAAGGAAATCAAGCTTTACAGCGGCACCGGCAATCCTGAGCTTGCGCGGCGTATCGCACAGATTCTGCACCTCGAACTGAGCGGCCTCACGCTCGAGAAGTTCGCTAACGGCGAAACCTACGCCAAGTTCGACGAGTCCATTCGCGGTGACGAGGTCTTCATTGTCCAATCCATCGCCGGACAAAACATCAACGACCTGCTGATGGAGCTGCTCGTGGCGGGCGACGCTGCCAAGCGCGCGTCGGTGGGCACGCTTACGGCCGTTATCCCTCACTACGCCTACGCGCGCCAGGATCGTAAGTCCGACTCGCGCGAGCCCATTACCGCACGCCTCGTGGCAAATCTCATCGAATGCGCAGGGTACGACCGTCTCATCACGCTCGATTTGCACCAAGGCCAGATTCAGGGCTTCTTTGACATTCCCGTGACGCATCTCACGGCGCTTTATCTGCTCGGCGACTACTTCATGGCAAAGAACTTCGATTGGGACAATACCGTCGTCGTCTCGCCCGACATGGGACGTGCCAAGGCGGCGAAGAAGCTCGCCGACCATCTCGGCTGCTCGGTTGCCATCGCCCACAAGAGTCGTCCCCAGCACAACGAAGCCGAGGTCATGGGCATCATCGGTGACATCAAGGGCAAGACCTGCATCATCAACGACGACATGATCGACACGGCCGGTACCCTCTGTGGATCGCTTGCCAAGCTCAAGGAGATGGGTGCGGGCGACATCTACGTATGCGCGACTCACGGCCTCTTTACCGGTCCCGCCATCGAGCGCCTTGAGAATGCGCCTATCGAGGAGTGCGTCATTACCGACTCCGTGCCGTGTGCCGTCGCCAACGAGCCCGGTTCAAAGATCAAGATGGTCTCTGTCGCACGCGAGATGGCCGAGGCAATCCATCACGTGTACTGCAACGAGCCCACCACCGAGATATTCGGCGGCGACCTGAACTTGTAGACACACCGTAACTCCGGGCGGCGGGAACCTCTTGTCTCATTGCTCAGCGTTCGCTTCGCTCACTAAGCTACGCGACTCGCATGAGGCAAGGGGTACCCGCCGCCCTTCCGCTTAATCCACAAAGATGACGACGGTTTTTGACACCAAAGGGGAGGAAGCATGCCCGACCGGAAACAAATCAAGCTGGTCGCCGGTCTCGGTAACCCCGGCACGGAGTATGCGCTCACACGGCACAACGCGGGATTCCTTACGGTGGACACGCTCGCCGAGCGCCTCGGTGTGCGTTACTGGAAGAATCAAGCCGGCTGCCTCGTCGCCACTGTGCGTATCGGTGACCGAGACGTCGTTCTCGCTAAGCCGCAGGGCTACATGAACACCTCGGGAGGACCGCTCTCGAAGCTCATGCGCGAGCTGCGCATATCGCCCGAAGAGTTGCTCGTCGTTCACGATGAGGTTGATTTGCCCGCAGGGGAGGTTCGCGACAAGTTTGGTGGTGGTCTCAACGCCCATAATGGCTTACGTTCGATCAAGGCCAAGCTCGGCACTGCCGATTTTGCCCGCGTGCGTGTGGGCATCGGGCGACCGCCCGGACGGATGAGCGTGGCCGACTGGGCGTTGCGCAAGCTCAGGGGCAGCTTTGCCGAGGATTTCGCCGTCACGTGCGAGCACGCCGCCGACGTAGTCGAGCAGCAGCTATAACGCGGTGCACGAGGGGTGTCGTTACGCAATTTTTAAAACGGGCGTCTTCTACTATGGCATTGTCAAAGAAAGGAGACGCCATGAAGTACATCAACCGCCAGACCGTCCGTAATACCCACCCCATCGCCGTGTTTCTCGTCACGGGAGCTGTGCTTCTAGCATTCCTCGTGGCACCTACCAAGGCCTTCGCCAAGACGTACACTATCACCATCGATGACGATGGCAAGATCAACTTTACGACCCCGTCTGAATCCACGACCTCGTCTCAATCCACGACCCCGACTTACACCGCAGCCCCGACCCGTACCATGGCCTCCGCAAAGGGCGGCTACGTCATCCCCGACAGCGCTTCGCGCTACCTCTCCGCAAGCGAGCTGAGCAAATACAGCGACTGGCAGCTCTATATCGCCCGCAACGAGATCTACGCTCGCCATGGCCGCGGCTTCAAGAAGGCCAACCTGCGCAACTACTTCAACAACTGCTGCTGGTACACGTATCGCTACGATGCCGACTATTTCGACGCCTATCTCTCCGACACACTGAGCGACATTGAGCAGACCAACGCCGTCACCATCCTCGATGTGGAGAACGCTCGTAATTCTCCATACACCTATGGCAGCGAGTACCTCCAGCCTTAGACAAAGGGATGCCCTCGCGATGAGGGCATCCCCTTCCAAGTACTTAAGTTGGCACACGTGAGGGCTATCCCTTTCGTGTGCCATCCTTTTTGTGCGCCTAGTTCGGCTCGAATCCCGGCGCAGGTGTTATGGGCATGGGCTCTTCGCTGTCAAAGAGCACGTCGACATTGCCCGCGACTGTGGGGTTCTGCGCGATATTGCGTACGTCGTACGAGTAGGCGTCTCTGCTGATCATCCAGCCCTCCGCGGAGCGAGCGGCGTCAACCAGGCAGGCCTCGCCGTTCGCGATGTTGGTCACAAATACGAGACCGTGATCGCCCCAGTCGCCGCTAGCCAGGCTGACCACGCATGGCTCTGCCTCGGCATCCGCATAGCCGAAGTACTTGAGCATGTATTCGACGACAGCGGCAAAGTTGTAGCAGTTGCCGCTATTGCCCTCTTCGAAATACTGGAGAGCGTACTCGACATCCCATGTCTCGCCCCAGGGGCTTTGGTTGTTGACGCGTTCCGTGTAGTTGGTGCCGGCTATGTAGTCAAACACGCTGAAGGCGTTCTCCTCGGCACTTGCGCCACGGCTGGAATGCCCGTCGCACATATCCTTGATGTATTGGTCGAGCTTGGCATTTCCCGTGGTAAACAGCCCGCCTACTACCCATGGGTCTTGTACCGGTGCAGTCTTGCTAACGAGCGGCTGCGGTTGCTGTTGCGATGTCGCGTCAACTGCCGCGGAAGGGGCAACCGTCGTGCCTGTCGTGCCCGCTACGCCGTCGTTTCGTTTGGCCGCGTCGGATTGCAACACGTCCGCCTCTGGTTGTCCCAGTTGTGATGACCCCGTCATGAGTGATTGAGTGGCGGAGAAGAGCACAAGACCCGTGATAGCGATGGCAAGCATCGCCAAGGCAAGGCTCGCGATGCGTCGTGGTGGGTCTTTCTTGATGAACTTGGGCAAGTGGGGGAGTCTCAACTGCCTTTGTTGATATGCGACGCGATCTGGTTGCAAACGATTACGCCGGTTCTGTATTTGGGGGGGTCGCCTGACTTGGATATCTTGCTGGTTCTTTTTGATTGCTGAATTCCTTCTAGGATGGTTAGTCTTCTTGACTGGTCGTATATTGCTCCGCTTTCGAGTGGAGGTCTCTGTCGACACGCTCGCTCTCCGTCCCCTGACTACATCTTGGCATGTGAGTCTAGCATAAGGAAGGGGCATGCAAGAGGCACGAAGGATTTGTAAAGAAAAACGAAGCGAGCTGAAATGTGGAGCTTGCCGACATGAGTATTCTGCGCATGGTCTAGGCTTGTTATAAAAAGGCAACGCAGATACGATGGTTGGAGATACCCGAGCGGACCCTGATTTCAGATGACCGATTGGGGATTGAGCTAAGCCGAAAGGAATGATCGAATGAGAAAAGCTATCAATAAGACCGTGGCATTTTTGCTGAGCTGGACGCTCGTCGCAAACTGCTCGTTCCTGCCTGCTGCGTATGGAGGTATTGCGGTGGCGCAGGCTGCGGAGACGGAAACCGTGCTGTCCTCGGACTCGACGGAGACGGGGGAGCCCAAAGAAGCGAAGACAACCGTGTCGGAGAGTGTCTCCGTGCAGTATCGTCTTAACGACGAAGAGGATTGGCGCTCGGCGACATCGTTTAAAGATGCAATTGCCTCTGAGGGACTGGATGTGTGCGACAAAAACATTGCCGCCGCGCAGATTCGAATCGTGGGGCTTGACGCTGTGGCGGATCTGCAAGTGCGCAATGTAGGTAGTGAATGGCCCAAATCCATGGAAGACGCGGACGACCAGTCCGAGGCCGATGCAAGCCTACGCATGGCATCAGAGACAACGACAAACGCTGACAATGCTGACAACGCTACGTATGTGGAGGGGCCTTTCGAAGAGCTGCGTGCTCGCATTGATGGCGAGGATGCGACATCCTATGCCCTATGGTATCGCGTTCATACAGAAAGCGATGGCTGGCTTGGATGGGCGCGCGACGGCGAATCGGCTGGCACGCAAGGTGCGGAGCGTGCCATAGATGGATTGCAGCTCCTGGTGGTTGCCAAGGACGAAGAAGCTCCCGACGCCAATCCCCAAGCTTTTATTGTCGAGGACACCGATGGTGTCGTGGAGGCAGACTCCGATGCGGACGTCATCAAGGAAGACAAAGCGAACGATGATAAGAGTGGCGACACGGATGCTGTTGAGGTAGAGATCGATGACGCCATAGTTGAGGATACCAAGGATTCCGATAAGGCGCTCGAAGCTCAGGCTGACGAGAAAAAGGATGCCAAGACAAAAAACGCCAAGGCAGACAATAAGGATGCGGACCAAACCGACCTCGAGATGCAGGCGAGTGTACCTTCCATCACGTACAGCGCTCACGTTCAGCGTATCGGCTGGCAGGATGCCGTGGCTAATGGAGAGACGGCCGGAACGTCGGGTCAGAGCCTGCGCGTAGAGGCGCTTCGCGTGATGCTGCCCAAGGACGTGAACGGAGGGGTAACGTATAGCGTGCATGTCCAGAACATTGGCTGGCAAGACTGGGTCAAAGATGGCGAAGATGCAGGCACTTCCGGTCAGAGTCTTCGCTTGGAGGCGCTCAAGATCAAGCTTACGGGTGAGGCTGCAAATAAGTACGACGTGTATTATCGCTCACACATACAGAGGTTCGGATGGCTTGCGTGGGCAAAGAACGGCGAGAGTAGCGGTTCCGGACACCTGTCCTTGCGGATGGAAGCAGTGCAGATACGTTTGGTGGCCAAGGGCGCTGCGGCTCCCTCCTCGAGTGGTTCGCACGACAGCACTTATGTGGATAGCCCCGAGCTTTCGTACCGCGGGCATGTGCAGAGGATCGGATGGCAGGACTGGGTGAGCGATGGCAACCCAGCGGGAACGTCTGGCCAATCACTGCGTGTCGAGGCCTTGGAGACTCGAGTTGACGGCAAGGGAATTAGTGGCGAAGTGCAGCTAAACGCCCATGTCCAGAGAATCGGGTGGGAAGACGGGTGGTCGACGCTCTGCGGAACGTCTGGCCAATCCCTGCGTGTCGAAGCGATTAAGGCACGGCTTACCGGCGAGCTCGCTGAGCAATTTGACATCTATTATCGCGTGCACGCACAGAGGATTGGTTGGATGGGCTGGGCAAAGAACGGCGAGCAGGCTGGCACTGCAGCCATGTCTTTGCGCCTTGAGGCGATTGAGATGCGCCTTGTGCCCAAATGGAAGGCTGGACCTAGCTCTGGCGAGGAGTGCTTCATCGATGGCGCGTTTGTGGACAAGATGGGCTACCAGAATCCGGCTGGGTTCTATCAGGTCAGCTCCAAGAACGTGCAGATAACGAGCGCGGCCACCTATCCTTGGAATTACGTTACACCTTCGCGCATAGGCGTGTGGGCGACGCGCGAAGAATGCGTCAACGCGTTTATCTCGCGTGCGCGGGAGTATCTGGGCACGCCCTATGTGTGGGACTACTCGTGCGCTCCTGGCGTGGGAGTGGACTGCATTGGCCTCGTATATCAGTGCGCATATGCTTGCGGCATGGATCTGGGTGGCGGTACGGGCTACGATGACTTCAATCCGTGGGCGCATTGGATTACGGGCAGTGGTGGATGGCACAGCCACGACGCAAACAACTTCTGGGACTATGGCAAAGTGATGCACGTCTCGCTGTCTGCCAGGCAGCCCGGCGACCTTATCTCGTGGTCCGGGCACGTGGCAATCTATTTGGGTGATGACACCATCATTGAAGCGTACCCTGGAAGCGTCACGTATGCGAGCCTCTGGGCTCACGGCACCCCTCGCGGCTGCATGAGACTGTTCCATTAGGCCAAAGGTGAGTGCGCTCCTTGCACATTGTGCAATGGTATGATTGGAGCGACTACAAGGGCGACAGCCAGACGACCCGCGAGGTCTACAAGCAACGCTAGTCGGAAATCCGTTTAGGCAAACTCCCCGGGAATGTGTCACATGGCACAAACTCCCGGGGAGTTTTGCATATCCTCAGCAAAAGAGAACTAGCCCCTTTGGGCAACGAATCGCTTGTGAGAGCGCTCTGCCATTGCGCAACCGGTTTTTTATGGGTTATGAATAATGAGGGCACGGTAGCGACCAATCGAAGGGAGCCAAAGATGAACGGGAGAACATGCGGACAGGTGAGGTGGAGGACGGCGTTGGTGCTGTTGCTAGCGCTAGTATTGGCGGTCTCGTCAGCGCCCGTACCAGCACATGCCGAGAACGTCAAATTGTTGCCGGACGCAGAGAGCGCCATCGCGTCTGATGACGACGCAGCTGAGGGGCAAGTGACTGAGGAAGACATCGTTGTGGATGATGCAGAATCAACTTCAGAAACCGAGGAGTCTGCCGAAAACACCGAGATTATTGTCGAACAAGATAGCAACGAGTCGTTGACGGATGCGACCGACGCAATTGAGGACCTTGAGAAGAACCCTGACGTCGGGAACGCCGTGTCGTCCGTAGCCGATAACCAAAGTGCTTCGGCAAAAGACGTGGCTGATGGAGCGGATGGTGGCAATCTGGGTGCCTTGTCCGCACAGTCGCAAGATGATGCTCGTACGGCAAAGAAGTCAGCTGCGGCGAAGCCGAGCGTCACCTACCGCACTCACGTCCAGACCTACGGTTGGCAGGGGTGGAAGAAGAACGGGGCCATTTCGGGAACGTCCGGCCAGTCCAAGCGTCTCGAGGGCATCAACATCAAGCTGTCAAGCAAACCCGTGTCGGGAGGCATCAAGTACCGCACTCACGTCCAGACCTACGGCTGGGAGAGCGGGTGGAAGTCGAACGGGGCCATGTCGGGAACATCCGGCCAGTCCAAGCGCCTCGAAGCAATCCAAATCATGCTTACGGGCCAAATGGCGGATAAGTACAACGTATGGTATCGCGTCCACGCCCAGAGGTTCGGCTGGATGGGTTGGACAAGTAATGGTTACTCGGCTGGTACGCAGGGCTATGCGTACCGCCTGGAGGCGATTCAGATCGTCATCCTGCCGAAGAGCTCGGGTGCTCCTGCGGCCAACTACCAAGGTGCCGTGCAGGCGACGAGCGTCAGCTTCAGCGAGTCGAAAGACCCCATGGTCTTTATGGGCGGAAATTGGCGAATGGACCTGCCAGAATACTGGCGGGGCAATACTCGTCGCGTCAACCTTGGGGTAAGGGGTGCCGACAGAGGCGTGTTCCCTCTCGGCACCGCTAGCAGCTATCAGCTTTTGGATGTGTACGAGACCACGGATGCTGCTCGGGTACGCTATCTCAACTCAATGCCGTCGGTGGGTACCGTGACCCTCAAGGGTGGTCGAAAGGCCAGCGTGCGCTGGGGCGACGACGCGTTCTACTTCTTTATTGTGAGCCTCGGAGGAGGGAGGTACCTGGAGGTGAGCACCCAGCACTTCAAGCAGTGCCAAGAATACATGGGTTCCCGGGGACCGAGTTCCTCGGAGCTGGCACGACTTGCCAATCTCCAATCACTCGGAAAGCTCAAGTACACAACGACTAGAGACCATAGCGTCCCCATCGCGTGCCTGCGCACGATTGCGAGCAAGACGACGATAGGCTAGCAGGTCCTATCTGGGTTGAAGTGCGCGAGGGGCTAACCCTCGTGCGCCGTCACTGGATCGGGCATGTATTGGCCCGCTTGTCGAGAACTGACTCCAAGCGCTTGAAGTCGCAACACCTTCGGACGAGCTGCCGAGAGCGTTCCGGATGGTTGGTCACGAGTTCATATAGTCTATTCGCCTTGCGAGAAATGGTGTCGGCGTTCGAGTTGCACCAGTCGAGCTGGTCGTTGAGGAGGCCCTTGTAGTGACGTTCGCCCGGCGTGTCGTTCGGGCGAACCGCCATGTCTATTGGCTTGATGACCGAGCGGCTAACCGGGATCATGTTGTTGAAGTTCAGTGCGCCGATGAGCTTGCCGCTTTTGTCGATGATGCGAGAGAAGTCAAGCGAGTTTCGCATGCGTTCGTGCTTTGGCTTAGGCGAGGAGAGCGGTATGCAATAGTCTCTTTCGCTGCAGACAAGCACGACTCCGACGAAGGGCCGACGCTGTTTGCCGAGCTGGGGTGATACGGACATGACCTTGTCGTCGACCTTCGCGAGGTCGCGGACGTACTTCATATCTAAGGTGTAAAGGTTTAGCCTTCGCATAGGGTTCTCCTTGTACGAGACGGGCCGCGCTAGGGCACGGCCCGTCCAAACCACTCCCACTTGACGGTAGGGACCACCTCTTTTACCACTCCCACTTGACGGTAGGGACCACCTCTTTT
>CACXDP010000162.1 GCA_902766445.1 uncultured Coriobacteriaceae bacterium | reverse complement strand
AGCTCTCTGACGACGCGACGTTCTCGCGAGCGATGGAATGCCTGCCATGGGAAGACAGACGTGCGCGAGTCGGCAGGTATCTCTTTCAGAGGGACCAATGCTTGTGCCTCGGTGCGGGCCTGCTTGCGGCCCATGCGCTGCACGTGGCGGGGGCAACCGACCTGCTCATGTCCGAAGGACCCCACGGGAAGCTGCGCCTCCAAAGACATCCCGACATACATTTCAACCTTTCACACAGTGGTGCGATGGCGATCTGTGCGGTGGCATCCGTGCCGGTGGGGGCTGATGTTGAGGAGCTTCAGGCGTACGATGCCAGCTTGGCGGCCATGTGCTTTGGGGAGGGGGAGCGTTGCTGGTTGGGTGGCCAGCCCGACGCGGGCATAGCGTTTACGCGCCTCTGGGTGCGCAAGGAGAGCTATCTCAAGTTGCTCGGCACGGGCCTGATCGATGGCCTGCGGGCGATTGACGTGACACCTGGGCGTTCCGACCCATCGCGGCATTTTTGGGAGTGCGAACTTCCAGGCTACGCTCTGAGCGTGTGCTGTCATGAGGAGATGCGCGTTACGCTCGAGCGTGCTACCCCCGGCTTCTGGAAATGACGTGCCGATGGGGATGTCCTCCATCGGCACGTCGCAAAGTGTGCAGACCGAATGACGTGCACGTTACCTCATCGGGGCCATGAGGACGCGGCCCGTACCACGATAGACGTTGACCAGGCCCTCGCCTGATGCGGCCGAGCCAATGAGCGACTTGCCCGAGCGCTCGACCGTGAACCTGAGCGACGCGCTCCACGCAACGGCCATGTTGCCGTCAATCTTGAGCACGTCGTTGTTGAGTTCGATCTCGATGAGCTCCTCTCGTGGGCAGGGCGACTCGAGGCATGCGACGCCAGAGCCTACGAGACCGAGATTAAACAGTCCCTCGCCGCCTGCGATTGCCGAAGACGCAGTGCTCCGTGCGACGGTCTTGTGCTGGATGCTTGACTCGCAGGCGAGGAAGAGCCCGTCGTCGAGAACGACGCCCCCATTCCACTTTCCGACGTCGAGCAGGACAATGTGCCTGTACGTTGGTTCGAGCACGAGCAAGCCTGAGCCGGTATATTCGGGTTTGATGGCGCTCTCGTTGGTCACGGCGCCGCGAAGGGCCTTGCCAAAGAGGTCGCCTACGCCCTTGACGCCCGTCTTTGCCTCCACATCACCGACGGTCCACTGCATGGCGCCTGCCTGCACGGTGACGGGGGAGACGGAAAGACTGCACAACACCTGGCGACGACGCACGTTCATCTGTGCCGCGTACCACTCCTGCTGTGCGTTGGCGCCGTTTACCGACAGGTCACGCTTCCACTGGATGACGCAGAACGCACCCATCTGATCGAGGATTTCGGCGTCGTCGTTCTGGGTGAAGTTCGAAACTTTGTACATGGTGTTCCTCCTTGAAAGACGTACCTGACGCTTGGATGCTCAGTCGGACAGGCGGGCTGCTGCCACGGGTCTGAACCATGTCATATAGAGCATCGACATAGGCATTCTCTCACATCAGGGTGCGGTGGTCGAGACGCGCCTGAGACTGTACGGCGAACGCAGCTCACTGGCGACCAATTACATCCCGGGAAAGCCAATCTGGCGTAGCGCCTCGTACGCGACGATTGCCACGGCGTTCGAGAGGTTGAGCGACGTGATGCGTCCCTCGCGTTCGTCCACGAAGTTGCCGCAGACGTCGCGCCGCAGCTCGGGGTGTAGTCGCTCGTGGCTCTCATGCCATGTCGTCGCGTTGTCCAGGGTGTCGTCGTTGAGCATGGGGATGCGCTCGCAGCGCTCTGGATTGGCCAGGAGGAGCTCACGGTCAAGGCCGGAGCTCTCTCTGCCAAAGACGAGCCAGTCTCCGTCATGGTATGTCGTCTCCGCGTAGGTCCGCCCGCCCGCCTTGGTAAGGAGGTGCACGTTTGCGAATCCCTGTGAGAGGCACGTCCGCTCGAACTCCTCCCAGTTCGCATAGGTCGTCACGTCAAGGCTCCGCCAATACGCGAGGCCCGCTCGCTGTACGGCGTGATCCGTCAGCTCGAAGCCCAGCGGTCCCACGAGGTGAAGCCTTGAGCCGGTGAGCACGCAGGTGCGACCGACGTTGCCCGTGTTGGCGGGGATTTCTGGTTTCACGAGCACGATGTTGAGCATGGCGCATCCTTTCCTTTTCGGCATCCTGCGCACATGATACGGCAAAAAAGCTCGTCGGCGTATCGTCCGATTTCGTCCCCGCGCGTCCCTCTTGTCCCATATACTTGTCAGGCAATGGGATTCCTTGGGAAGGGAATGAAAACTATGGCAGACAAAGCACGGGGCGAGGAGGGGTTGCTCGGCAGGCTGCTGGCGCTCTTTCTGGCTACGTTCACCATCAGCGCAACCGCGAACTCGGGCTATGCGATCATCGCCGTGATGAGAGATGACTTCGTCAACAAACGCAAGTGGTTTACCGAGGAAGAGATGAACGACTACATCGCCATTGTGCAGAGTTGTCCCGGACCGATGGCGGTCACGTCTTCCATGATCGTGGGCTACCAGAGTGCAGGCTTCCTCGGCTCGATGGCTGCAGTCCTTGGGGTCATCACGCCGCCGTTCGCCGTGATGGCGATCGTCACCCTCTTTTATCAGGCCATCGTGAGCAACCCCTATGTTGACATCTTTATGCGGGGAATGCAGATGGGCGTCGTGGCCATGCTGCTCGACATCTGCATCGGCCTCTTTCGAGATGCCACAAAGAAGTCGATCGTCTACCCGCTGGTGATAATGGTTCTTTCCTTTTTGTACGTGCGTCTCACAAGTTTCTCCATCATGTGGCTCGCCTTCGGGTGCGGTGCGATTGGTGCCGTGAAGGCATTGCTGATCAAGAAGGAGGTTGAAGCAAATGATTGACGTGGCGCTCCTCCTGCACATCTTTCTCACCTTCGTGAAAATAGGTGCCATAGCGTTTGGCGGCGCCTATGCGGCTATTCCGTTGGTCGAGCAAGGGGTGGTCGAGGGAGCCGGGTTCATGGAGTATTCCGAGTTCGCCGACCTGATTGCCTTGGACGAGATCACACCCGGCCCCATCCTCATCAACAGCGCCACCTTCGTGGGCATGAAGGTTGCAGGCGTACCCGGTGGCATCGCGGCTACGCTTGGCTGCATTCTCGTTCCGTGCATCGTGGCCATTACATTGCTGTTTCTGTTTCGCAAGTACAAAGAAACGACGCTGGTGCAGAGCACTGTCCTGACGCTCAAGTGTATGGCCTTGGCGCTTATTGCCTCCACCATGGTCAAGCTGGCAACGAACGCGCTCGTACCGGATGTCACCCACGTGGACCTCGTACACGTGGGCTATGTGATGGCGATCATGTGCGTCGCCTTCTACCTTATGCACTGGAAGAAGTTGAGTCCACTGCCCGTCATGCTGGGTTGTGGTGTGCTGAACGTCGTGGTGAACATGTTACTAGGGGTGTGAGCCGGGCGATTGGGGCGAGCAAGAGTCGCCGTCAGTCGACAACTGTGACGCGAATCTGCCGCTCGAGCTCCCCGACCATGGCGAGATCGCCGATGCCAGCGCTCATCGCCACGTTGGCGCCGGTCGCCATGGCCCTCGTGAGGGCGGGCACTACGGCGTCGCGGTCGTCGTACCACACGGAAAGGAAGGCTGCGAGGCTGGCATCACCGGCGCAGACGGTCGAGTACATCTGGACCTTGGCGGCGTTTGCCTGATAGACGTGGTCGTCGTCGAGGAAGTAGGCGCCTTTGCCGCCGAGGGTGCAGAGGATGTTGCGTGCGCCGCGCTCGTGAATGTCGTGCAGGGCTCGCACAATCTGGTCGGGCGAATCCACGTCGACGCCGAATATCTCGGCAATCTCTTCGTCGTTGGGCTTGATGAGCAGGGGGGCGTGCTCCACGAGTTCTGCTAGATGGGGGTGGGACGTGTCGAGGATGAGTTCCACTCCCTTTCGCTGGCAAAGAAGGGCAATCTCGTCGTAGTAGCTGGGCTCCATGAGCGGTGCGAGCGAGCCGGAGACGATGAGCACGCTGATGTCTGGGGCTTCTTCGATGATGCGCAGCATCTCGAGCTGCTTGTCGCGCGATACGGGTGCGCCGGCATTGGGCATCACATACTCGTCGTCGCCCGAGGTAATGAACACATTCACGCGGGTGATGCCCTCGATCTCTACGGACTTGACCGGGCACACCTTTGCGGCTTCCTCGCGGAGCCATCGTCCTGTAAAGCCGCCGAAGAAACCGAGGATGGTCGAGGGGACGCCAAAGCGGTCGAGCGCGAGGGACACGTTCACGCCCTTGCCCGTGGGGATGTAGGAAGCGTCTCGCGTGCGTGAGACCTTGTTGGGCACGAGCTTGTCGCAAGTCGCGACCATATCGATCGCGGGGTTTGGGGTCAGCGTGTAGATCAAGGCTCTCTCCTCCGTGTGGCCAGACGTCAATGGCACCATTGTATACGTATGCGGGCGTGGCAGATGCGCTTGCCCCGCCGAGGCGGTCTCGCACGAAACGCAATCACAGCCGACAATCTGAGCAATACTGGCTCATGCGCGGCTGCCGGCCAACAGGTTTTGGAACAGAGCCATTTCACGTGGCTTGCGCGGTCAAATGACGTGGCCTTACCGGCATGCTTTGCGGTGGTCGATCGTCCCGATTAACAGAAGCGTTCGACTTAGACGCCAGTCGCTGGTATCGAGGATGAGGCCACAGCTATGTTCGACTTTCCAGTCAAAGAATGGCCGAGCAGGTTGACCATAGCGCTCCATCACGGCCATGATGGTGCCACTGTGCGCCACGAGGGTGAGTTCCTCTTCGCCTTGTGCCACGGCACCATCCATGAGCTGTGCGAACGCTTTGCAGACGCGCCGCGTAAAGGCCACGCGTCCTTCACCGCCGGGACACGGGGCATTGCAGCCGCCCTCGACCCAGGTGCGATAACGGGCGTCATGCTCCAGTTCTTGGTAGTTGTGCCCCTCGAACGCGCCAAAGTCCATTTCTTCGAGGCCGGGGACGACTGTGAGCTCTGCGCTCGGAAATACGATACGTGCGGTCTGTGCGGTCCGCGCGAGTGGGGTGACGTACACGCACACCGGTTGCCGTGCCACCGGACATAGCTGGGCCGCAGCCTCCGGCAAGAGGCCATCATCGGTGCTCCCCACGTATCGATGCTCGGCCTGAAGCCTCGTCTGGGCGTGCCGCATCAGCTCTACTATCAAGTGGTCAGTTCGGTCTGCACTCGCCGGGTGGTAAGCTGCTGTCTTCACGAGATCGACCCTTTGAGCACTTGGGACAGTCCGCAGCAGATGCGTACGACGCAGTCGGCTCGCTCGGCGAGAAGACACGCAAGTCTGCCCGCCGCCTCTCTTTGCGCACGCTGGTCAGCATCCATCGGCACGACGCCCGCTCCTAGCTCGCAGGCGATAACGACATCGCGACATGCGAGCTCGTCGGCGAGGATGGCGAGGTCATCTGCATCGATGGCGAGTTCTTGCACGTCCCAAACCGCGCGATGTGCAAGCTCTTCTGCGTCCCAACCCATCGTCTCACGCACCCAGGTGCGCTTACCGGAGAAGGCAGGACCTGTTACGAACATCATGTGATCACCCAACCGTTTGTGTCAGCCAAAGGGCCGCGAGCATCCACAGCTCGCTTGTCTGCACGAACCACCCGCACAGATCGCCGGAGAGCCCACCGAATCGCCTCACTACGACGATCCGGTACCACGCAAAGACAGCCGCTGCCGCGGCGATCATAGCCCAGCTGCCGCAAGCGACCATAGCTGCAGATGATGCGATGGCGATGGCAGCACATCCTAAACGCACGGCCTTCCTGTCGGCGGAGGAGGCGAAAGAGCGCGCGAGGCCGTCTCCTGGAGCGAGGGGGAAGGTCGCTACGGAGAGGCCAGAGAAACTGCGACTCAGTACGAAGGGCAGTGCGAGCGAAATGGGTGGCAGAGGTCCGAGTTCCGTCGTCGTGGCTTGCGGTGCTCCAGCCGAACCCCACGTGCTTGCGAGTTCCGTCCACAACACGAAGCTAGCGAGCAAAAGCAGCACGAGATGCATAACGCCGAACGTCCCTACATGGGGGTCCTTGAGGATTTGCCGCATACGCTCTGGTTCGCGACGACTGCCGAGTGCGTCCCAGGTGTCGCTGAAGCCGTCGAGGTGGATGCCGCCCGTTACAAGGAGGGGCAATGCGGTGAGAAGAAGGCCAGTGATGTGGTGGGGGAGTGACCAAAGGATGCAAAGCGACACGCAGCACCACATTAGTGCGCCGACGAGAAGCCCTACCAGCGGAAACGCCACGAGCATGTGACGCAGCGCGTCTTCGTCCCACGCAAACTGCGGCATCGGCACGGCGGAGAACATCGAGAACGCCACCGCGATCGTCTTTAGTGCGTGCATCGCATACCTCCCTTCCAAGAGCTTGTATTGGTTGCGAAGAGGTTCCTTTGTGCGTCCTCATTCTACGTCACGCGTTCGAGGTGGGTGGTTTGCCCTTGAGTACGTTTGGCAGGCCGGCAACGACCTCGCACACGAAGTCCGCTTCGGCGGCTATCGCACAGTTGATGTGACCGATGGCGCGCAAGTACGCGAGGGTGTCGCCCTCATAAGCCGTGCCTGCCGCGCAGACCTCGTTGGCCACCAGAGTGAGGTGGGTGCAGCTCGCGCACAACGTCCGCACGCCCTCGACGACGGACTTGGCGACATCTGTGGCGTCGGGGGATGGTGCGTCGAGTGGGTAGAGCTCGTTAGCGATGAGGTTTCCCAGACAGTCGATCAGAACGTTGGCGTCGGCGGGGACCTTGAGGCCTCCGAGGTCGCGGTAGCGCTCGATGGTGACAAAGCCGTGTCCCGCGCGTTGAGCGCGGTGGCGCGCAATTCTCTCGCGGCATTCTTCGTCCCACGGTTCCATGGTTGCGACGTAGACCCTGCGTCCTTCGATGCTGCGCACCAAGGCTTCAGCATAGGCGCTCTTGCCGCTCGCGGCTCCGCCGACGATGAGTGATAGCACGACTCTCCTTTCGCGATGACGGATGGTGTCCCTCGCCACGGCTGAAGTGTAGCGCATGTGGCCGGGGCTGTGGTTCCGAGGGGTCGCCCTCGTTCCGCACTCCCACACCTCGGGAGGCCGAAGGGGCCGAGGCCCTGACGGCACACTGCGCCTCATCTCTGGGGCCACTCATTACACGATCATCCGCGCTTGCTAGCCCTTCTTGGCCTTCTTGACGAGGTAGTCGTTGTTGATCACCTTCATGGAGAGGCTCGCCCCTATCGTCTGCGAGTAGACGGGTGCTTGCGGACGGATGACGATGCCCTCCTTTGTGCGGCCATTCGCATACAGTCCCCGGGCACGCTCTAGTAACGCATCCACGCTGTGGTAAGGGAGGTCCTCCCCGCGCTCTTCGATGGGCACCATGGTGAGGCCCGCCCTCTCGCATACCTCTATGGTCCCGTCCAAGCCAAGCCGTTCCTCGCGACTGGCGTCACGTACGGTGAAGACGTACCATTCGGGTCGCTTGAGCGTGAGAGGATTGCCTTGGATTCCCGCTGCGCAGAACTCCCCCTGAAGAACTACATCGTCGAGTCCTGCGGCAACGAGGCGCTCCTCGATCTCGTGCTCGTGGGCCCACCTCCAGAACGAGCACTTCCCGTCGTCCGCTAGCTCGTAGTTGTGTCCGCAGATGCCGAAGCGGCCGTCCACGCGGTACATGGTCACGCTAGTCCCGTCCATCTTTGTGGTGATGTAGTAAGGGACGCCCTTGAACTCCTCGATGAGTCCCGGCTCGGCCTGGACGCGTGTTTCATCGGTCTTTGGCACCCATGCGGGAAGCGTCCCGATGATGGTCCCTCCGCTCGTGGCGCGCTGACTGATTTCCCACTTGCGCACGTTCAAGAGTTCGGTGACGTCATCCCCGATCTGCCACTCCCCAGCAGGTAGCACCGAGAGGGGCAGCGCAAGGCCCTGCGATATCTGGCCTCTGAATCTCTGCGTGCGAAGCCGATACCCGTCGCCCAAAAGCTCGTTGTGCTTGAAGCATGTCGAACCGAGGAAGGCAAACCGGTCGTCCACGGGCAAGAAGGAGTCGATTTCGAAGTACACGCACAAGTCACCGACTTTGAACTCGCCCTTCTTCGCGACGCACCACCACCCGAGCACGCCGATGCGTTCGATGCGATCCGCCCCCTCGATGGGTGCCACGTCGTGTACGTACTGGACTGATGCAAGCTTTCTCGCCATGTTTTCCTCCCATCCTCTTCCCATGTATGGTATCATACCAGTAAAGGGTAAATAGTAAAGAGTCAAGTTTTAGATTCTTCTTTGCCCGACGGGTACGGTTCCTCAGGAGGTGGCGGTAGAATGCTCTGTGTCATAATCCTTCGTCGATGGGTGGGCGCCATGAGCACAGCGGGCGGCACGCGTAGGGCCAAGATTTCATCTCAGATGCAGGTGCGCATCCCGCGCGACCTGTACGAGCGTTACGGCTTCGGCAGCGAGGCGGAGGTGGTTGCCACCGAGACGGGCGTCGAGTTCCGGCCCGTGAAGACGGAGAGTGAGCGCTGCGCCGACCTGCTCGAGCAGCTCGTGAGCCAAGGTCTCTCGGGCGAGGAGCTCGTGCGGCGATTCAGGAGCGAGTCTGCGCAGCAAGGCGCCGACGTCGAGTACCAGTCCACCGCTGGGGATGGCTGATCCGCTGGCTAGGACCTGCAATTCGCCAAGAAGGTATGGTCGCTCGTACGAGATCGCCCAGAACCCCGTCCAGCTAATGGGGTTTATTCGCTATGGCTTGGATGGCTCAGTGAAAGTTGAGTGAGCAAGGGCGAGTGTCAGTGAAAGTTGAGTGAACAAAGGCAAGTGTCAGTGAACAAAGCGGGAAAACGAGTCATTGTTCACTGAACTTTTAGTGAGGACGTGCGACATTCGCTGAGAACTTGTGACTGAGCGTAGGCGGGGTGGCTACTGTACGGGTGCTACGTAACTCGCAATGGCGGTAGTCGCTGAAGATGGAGGCGAGCGGGTGGTCGACATCGCATCAGCTCCGGCTCCAAGGGGCAGGCGCGGCCGAAGACGGGCTGGCGCGGCCGAAGAGGGGCAGGCGCAGTCGAAGACGGGTTCCGTTCCGGTCGCCGCTCCTACCCAGCCGGTTCGTAGCCGTCGATGGCGAGCTGGTCGAAGGTGGTACCGTTGTGGTATACCTCGAGCGCGACGTCGAGTAGCGGAAGCATGGCAACGGCGCCTGTGCCCTCCCCGAGGTGCATTCCAGCGTACAACGGCGCATCAACGCCGATCTCGTCAAGCAGAAGCTGGGCAATCGGTTCTGCCGAAAGATGGCTTCCAAAGAGTGCGAAGCGGCATTCTGGACACAGCCGCACGGCACAAGCCGCCCCTGCCAGCGTGATGACACCATCGAGCAAGAGGGGCACACGGTAGCGGGCGGCCCCTAGGCACATCCCGCAGAGCGCGGCGATGTCGAAGCCGCCCACCTTGCGCAGTACGTCGATGGGGTCGGCTGGGTCGGGACGGTTGACGGCAAGCGCAGACTCGATGACGGATGCCTTGCGGGAGACGCCCTCGTCGGAGAGTCCTGCGCCGGGACCCGCCATCTCGCGAGGTGCTTGGCCGAAGAGTGCGCAGGTGACGGCACATGCGGTCGTGGTGTTGCCGATGCCCATTTCGCCCGCGAGCAGCAAAGAGACACCCTGCGCGGCGCGTTCACGTACCAGTTCGATGCCGACCTCAACGGCACGGAGGCATTCTTCGCGCGACATTGCGGGGCCTGCTGCGATGTCATCGGTGCCTCCAACACGGACCGGTCGCGCAATAACGCCTGCTAGCGTCGGTCCCGCAAGCATTCCAACGTCTACGGGCGTCACTGCGCAACCCGCCTGACGTGCCATGACGCATGCGGTGCTCGTGCCCGCGCCAAGTGCGCCTGCCATGATGCGTGTTACGCTAGCATCCGATGCGCTGACGCCATGCCGCATGACACCGTTGTCGGCACACACGACGACGAGCTCGCGCGTCGCTAGCTGTACGTCCGCATCTCTCGTGACTCCGGCGATGCGGATGACAAGGTCCTCAAGCAACCCAAGGCCACCGATTGGTTTGGCGACGGCATTCCAGCGATCGCGCGCTGCCGCCATGGCCGCTTCGTCGGGTTGGGATATGTGCTTGATGGTCGCTTCCAAGACGGTCATTCTTCGTTCATGCTCCTCAGGATTTGGATGGCGTGTGGTGTGCCGGTAGTGCTGCGGCTGGCGAAAGTTTACGGGATTACCGCCAGGCGCCTCTTCCAAACTCCGCCGCCCGCGCGACGAATCGTTCGGCAAGTGGCAGCTTGCCCGCAAAGTGCAGGTGCGGAAACCCTGCATGGAGCGAGTCTGTCGCATGACAGCAACGCCACGATTCTCCCGTGGGCTTTCGTGCCGCGAGATCGGTCCCGTTGTGCGTGCTGTCCCAGTGATGAAACTCGTGCACGGGTATTCGCTCGCCCGCGCGCAGGAGTAGGCTGTCCTTCTCTGCTTCTAGCCACGCGTATCCGAAGCGTACGAGCCGACCTGCTGAGGCTGCTTGCCCGGGCAGTGCGCCTACCATAGGAAACGTCGCGCCCTGCTCGTCCGTTAGCTCCTCTTGCAGATACATGAACCCTCCGCATTCGGCAACTGTTGGCATGCCGTCTCGCGCGGCCTCGCGCATTGCACGGCGCATCGGCTCGTTGGCGGCGAGCTCCGCCGCATGGAGCTCAGGATAGCCACCTCCGAGGTAGAGGGCATCGACTGCGGGCAACTCCTTGTCATGCAGGGGACTGAATGCCACCAGTTCGGCGCCGCACGCCTCGAGGCGTGCAAGACCCGCCTCGTAATAGAAGCAGAACGCCTCGTCACGTGCCACGGCAATGCGACAGCGCGGGGCAGGTTGTTGGGTAGTCGTCTGCGGTAGGTTGGGGAGGAGGAGTTCCTCTCTTGCAGAATCCATGGAAGCACGAGTCGCCGTGGCATGGCGCGCGGAGGGGTCCACAGGCCCACCGGTCGAAGCAGAGCCGCCTCGGCACGCAAGTGTTATAAGGCCGTCAAGGTCACAAGTCTGCTCGAGCTGCCGCGCCACCTCGTCAACGCGTCGCGAGAGATCGGGCACTTCGTCAGCCGTCACGAGTCCCAAGTGTCGGCTCGCAAACGACGCCTCTTCCATGGGTGGCAGATACCCCAGAACGGGTAGCTCGCACTCGCGCTCGATGATGGGGGAGAGGTGAGCGGCGAGGGTCGGCCTGCAGGCAGTGAGCACGATGCCCGCAACGACGTTGGGGCAGCGAAAGGAGCACAGACCCCGTATCTGTGCGGCGAGCGTGAGGCTGCTCCCGCCTGGTCGTACGGCAAGGACCACGGGAATTCCCTCGCGCGCAGCGAGCTGCCATGCACTTGCTTCTTCGGTGCCGCCTATTCCGTCGAAGAGTCCCATCGCTCCCTCGATTACGGCAATGTTGGCATGCACGGACCCAAGCGTCTGCCTTACGCCGACATCTCCCTGCAAAAACAGGTCCAGGTTGTGCGATGGTGCGTCGAGTACCCGCGTATGAAACATCGGGTCGAGGTAGTCGGGCCCGCACTTGAAGCCCGCGACCGAGAGTCCGCGCCGCTGTAAGGCGCGAATAACGGCGCACGTGAGGACTGTCTTTCCAGCTCCACTCTGCATTGCCGACACCATGATTGCGTTCATCGGCATGTCCCCGTGACCAAAAAGACGGGGTTCTGTGCCATGAGCAGGGAGTGGTCGCCCAGTTTGCGGGTGCGACTCACTGCGACCTGCGTCACCTCGCAGTTGAGGCCCCGCGTCTCCATCCAGCCCATTGCCAACGCAAGCGTCTGCAGCAAGATAGCCGAAACACAAAGCCGGACGTTAGGGTTTGCGGTATACGCCGCGTCGAGGATGTCCTCGAGTCGTCCGTTGCTTCCGCCGACGAAGACCGCGTCGGGGCGGGGGAGGGCATCGAGCGCCTCTGGGGCCGTTCCGTCGATGACGTGAAGGTTCCATGCACGGGAGCGCCTGCGGTTCTTGCGCACCAACTCGAGGGCTTCGGCATCGCGTTCAACGGCCCAGACCTCCCGTGCCGAGAGCGCAAGCTCGACGCTTACCGCGCCTGTGCCCGCGCCTACGTCCCAGCACAGGTCGTCGGGAGTGATGGCGAGCTTTGCGAGGATGCAGGCACGCACCTCTTGCTTGGTCATGGGAACGCTGCCACGCACGAACGCCTCGTCAGGGATGCCCGGCACGCGCCGTGGGGTTGCGAGCTCGCCGGGTAGTTCCACGAGCATCACGTTGAGCTCGTCGAAGTCTCCCTCGCACATCTGGTCAGCTATGCCTTCGCGCACGTGCTCATCGGTATAGCCCAGACGTTCGGCCACGGTCACGCGGCAGCTTCCAAGTCCTGCGTGCGCAAGCTCTTTGCAGACGGAGCGTACCGTCTGGCTCCCGGAGGTCAGCAGAAAGAGGGGCCGTCCCAGACGCAGTGCCCCCATCACATCACAGTCGCGTCCGTGGGCAGAGGCGAGCGTCCAATCCTGCCAGGGCTGGCCTAACCGCGCCGCAAGAAGCTGTACACTCGAGATGCCAGGAATTGCTTCCACGGCGTAGCCGTCAGCTTCGAGGAGCCCTGCGAGTCGTGTCGCTCCCGAGAAGAATCCCACGTCGCCGCTGAGTGCGACCACGGCTCGCGATGCGCCAGACTCGCGTAGAATCCGCGCCACCTCTCGCGTCCGCGCTTCCACGACAACGCGTGCGTCTGTGGTGGGCAATGCGCGAACGAGTCGTTCTGCCCCCACGATGAGTTCGGCCTGCTCTATGGCTGCGGTCGCGCTGGCGCACAGGTCTTCTCCCGCGCAGCCCATGCCTAGTAGCGTTACCCTCGTTTGCTTCTTGGTTTCGAGGCTCTGCGAGGGGCGACTGGGTCGAGAGGATGCGGGGGCTATCGCATCGCGCGAGAGAAAGGAGCCGAGGCTCTCCAACAGCTCCTCGACGCTCAGGCCTTCTTCGCTGGGCCGGGCGATGAGGATTGTTTCCACGTTGCAGCGCTTGGCGGCGGCGAGCTTCTCGTCTATGCCGCCAGCACGTCCGCTATCCTTCGTGACGATCCAGCGGATGCCGTACTGCCTCATCAGGGCTTCGTTGAGCTCGGTGGTGAACGGCCCTTGCAGGGCGATAACGTTGCGGTGGGGGATACCGAGCCGCTCGCAGGTGGCTAGTCCTTCGTGCGTAGGCAGGATGCGTACGTAGAGTCGCGCGGGATCAAGCCCGGAGAAGGCCGTAAGCTCCTTGGCTCCGGTCGTAACGAGGACGGGCCCCTCGCGTTCGGCGAGTAGCTGTGCTGCCTCGCATGCTGATGCCACGACTGTACACTCCGAACAATCGCATGCGCTTCGCATCACACGTCTCAGGGGCACGTCCGCTCGCTCGCATGCCTCACGCACGTTTGCATGCGCCTCTTGTGCGTAGGGGTGGGTCGCATCAATGCAGAGGTCAAAGCTGCTCAGGAGTTCCGCCATGCCATCGGCGTCGAGGCGACCGACGACGACGTGTGCAGCGCCCGAGCCTCCCAGCTCCTCCGCGCCCATCTCGGTCGCGACGGATACCGTGACCGCGTGTCCGCGTCGCACGAGCTCACTGGCAAGTACGCGCCCCTCGGTTGTTCCGCCAAACAGCAGTATCCGCATCCCCACACCTTTCGTGCAGCCTTCCTTGCGCCCCTCACTATAGAATATCCAAGCGTGTAGCGGCGTGATCGCTGAGACTAAGGAGTGATCAGTTTCCTCTGGGCTAACATCACAAGCATGCCCTGTCGTCTGCGGTAGAATGCGAAAGATACCCTAGGAGTAATCGCAAGGAGGACATCCCATGAGCAAGCCCATAAGCAAGGACATCACGCGCCGCTCGTTCGTCGCGACTGCCGCCATTTCCGCCGCGCTTGTGGGTACGGCATGCACTTCGGATAACACCTCGACCGGCGATGCCTCGACCGGCGATGCTGCCAGCTCCCAGGAGACTGAAGCAACCACGCCCGCCGAAAACACCCTTTCACCCATGACCCTCGAGCAAAAGATCGCCCAGATGATTATGCCTGCCATCCGCACTTGGGGCGGCGAAGACAATGGCGTGACGGAACTCTCCGCAGCGTCCGGGCTCGCCGAGGTGCTGCGTCGGCGTCAATACTGCGGAGTGATCTTGTTTGGACAGAACGTTCAAGACACCGAGCAGACGGTTCGGCTCATCCATGGCCTTCAGGCAAACAACGCGCAGAGCGATGACGCGGGGAGTTCGGGCCTTATCCCGTATTTCGTGGCGGCCGACCAAGAGGGCGGTTCGGTAGCTCGCCTCTCCATGGGGACGCGCGGGACGGGTAGCATGGCCATCGGTGCCACAAAAGATGCGGCCGAGGATAATGCGCTTGCGACGGGACAAGTTTTTGGCCAGGAACTTTCGGCGCTCGGGATCAACGTGAACCTTGCCCCCTGCATCGACGTGATTCGCGATTTGGCGGATCTCGGTATGAGCACGCGCGTATTCTCCAACAATTCCGTGACTGTGGGGCGACTGGGCATGGCTTTTGCGCGAGGAGTGGGGGAGAGCGGCGTCGTTACCTGCTTCAAGCACTTCCCCGGTGCAGGCGATGGCAGCGATTGGCCTACGGCCATCCATCTCACGCGCGAAGAACTGGACGAACAGGGACTCGTGCCCTTCT